>CAMEZN010000037.1 GCA_945947845.1 uncultured Mucispirillum sp.
ATTACTTAAAACTATTGTAACATTTTCAGTTTCAAGCTGTTTTGAAAGCTGTTCATATACCTGAACTGCAAGATATGCTAAATCACCACTGTCAATACGGACACCTATTCTGCCCCAAAGACCAGATTCTATCATTTTGTTTTTATGTTTTAAAAATGCCTGTGCAGAATTTTTTAAACCACTTTCAAGAGTATTTATTGTATCTATTAATAATACTGGTTTATCTGGGTTGATTTCCAGCCATCTATCAAAAGCTTCATATTCACTATCAAATGATTGAATAAACTCATGCCCCATTGTGCCAGAAGAAGGTATGCCAAAAATATTATTTACTTCACAATTACTTGTGCCGTTAATCCCTGCAATATAAGAATAAAGTGAAGCTTTTAAGCTGTTTTGGGCTCTTCTCCTGCCAAACTCCATAATAGGACATTCACTAGCTGCATTTCTTATTCTATGCCATTTTGTAGCCACTAAACTTGCAAAATTCATTTCAGACAGAAGTATTCCTTCTAATATCCTTGCATCATGCAGATTTGTTTCTAAAATTATAATTGGTTCATTAGGAAAAGCAACAGTGTTTTCAGGCAAAGCATATATTTTTACAGCTATTTTATCCCGTGTTTTAAGATAATCTATATACTCTTTTTTATAGCCTTTATTTTCAAGATAGGAAATTATCTGCCTGTATGAAAAATTTTCTACTTTTGATAAAAATGCAGTAAGACCTGCTGTAATAATATAAGAACTGCCAAATGGTGCAATTCTATAAAAATATGATTTGACAGCCTTTTTATTATGGATATTTAAAAGCACATCAGTCTGTGCCATAACAAGATGATATTCATCAAACGGTAAAAGCTCATCAAAAAGTTTTGTTTTTAATAAAATATCTTTTAGTGGTGTATGCAAAAGTTTACTTTCAAAATCATTCATTAAAAAATACTCCAACATCACTTGTATTTATTACTCTCATTCCTAAATCAGAAGCTCTATCTAAAAATATTTCTGATAAATATTCAAAACCACTCACTGATGAAACAGCATCTTCTAATAATACAAACTTCCGTAAATCTTTTGAAATATATTTTGCAATATCAAGCATGGAATTAGCAACACAATGGCTTAAAGCTTCACCAGCAACTAATATTACATCATTTGTTGCAACAGTATGAGCTATACGAGAGCTTGCATACATATTATCTTTTTCTCCCATACTAACATCTGCCCGCAATACAGAATACTGTTCTGTAAATGAATTAGCACTTTTAAAAATATATTCTGCTGCATTATACATTTCAACATTATATCTTTCTATTGCATCAAAAAGCGGCTTATAAATATTTGCACCAGCAGAGCCAATAATACAGTGTGGCGGCCAAATGCAAAGTTCATATCTGCCGTTATTTTCAAGCTCCCATACATAATATTCTGCTAACTTTTGGTAAGCAGGAACAGCAGCATAATATCTGCCAGATAAAACATCTTGTTTTTTTATTATTGTAAAAAATTCTGGGTGAGTGCCTGTTTTAGAATCTATCCAAAAAATAGGGCTTGCAATATGAAAACTTTTATGAATATCAAATGTAACTGTAATGCCGCTTATATTTTGCCTATATTTATCAATCATATCAGCAAGCCTAGCCATATCATTTTCAGCACCTTTAACATACAATGCACCATCTGGGGCACAAAAATCCTTCTGAGGGTCTATAATTAGAAGATGAACTTTCTGCATTTATACAATCCTTACTAAAATTATTTTGTTATTATACAATGTATAGATTTAAAAATCAAGTTTGTTACTGCAAATTTTTTAACAATTTAAACCATTTTTATACTACCACTTTTTTATTTTTTGTGATAATATATATAAGTTATAATTTCATAATATAGTTATAAAATTAAAAGCTGGGTTATTACCATATTTTTTTAAAATAACTATTGCAATTTAAGCAATATTTAATGATAATTTATTATATATTAATTTAGCGAGGTCAGCTATGTACGAAAAATGGAAAGAACAGTATGAAAAAACAATCAGTAAATTTCCTGAGCGTAAAAAAGTTTTCAAAACTACTTCTGGCTATGAAGTAAAACCTTTCTACACTCCAGCAGATATTCCTGATTTTGATTATGAAAAAAAACTTGGTTATCCGGGCATCTATCCACTAACAAGAGGTGTTCAGCCAACAATGTATCGTGGCAGATTCTGGACAATGCGCCAATATGCAGGGTTTGCAACAGCAGAAGAATCTAATAAAAGATACAGATACCTGCTTGACCAGGGAACTACGGGGCTTTCAGTAGCTTTTGACCTGCCAACACAAATTGGTTATGATTCAGATGACCCAATGGCTTCTGGTGAAGTTGGTAAAGTTGGTGTTGCTATTGACTCACTTGCTGATATTGAAACATTATTCAACGGTATTCCATTAGATAAAGTTTCTACTTCAATGACTATAAATGCTACTGCTTCCTATCTTTTATCATGCTATATTGCAGTTGGCGAAAAACAAGGTGTATCTTCTGATAAATTAGCAGGCACTATTCAAAATGATATATTAAAAGAGTATATGGCTCGTGGCACATATCGTTTTCCACCTACTCAATCTATGAGATTAATCACAGATATTTTCTCTTTCTGTAAAGATAATGTTCCTTTATGGAATACTATTAGTATCAGTGGCTATCACATAAGAGAAGCAGGCAGTGATGCTGTTCAAGAAGTAGCATTTACTCTTGCAGACGGTATAGCATATGTTGATGCAGCAATCAAAGCAGGACTTGATGTTGATGATTTTGCAGGCAGATTATCTTTCTTCTTTAACTGCCATAATAACTTTATTGAAGAAGTTGCAAAATTTAGAGCAGCAAGAAGAATGTGGGCAAAAATCATGACAGAACGCTTTAAAGCAAAAAAACCAAAATCAACAATGCTTCGTTTCCACACTCAAACAGCTGGTTCTACATTAACTGCTCAGCAGCCGCAGAATAATATTGTTCGTGTTGCTCTGCAAACATTAGCTGCTTGTATGGGTGGCACACAATCTCTCCATACTAACTCTTATGATGAAGCTCTTGCTCTTCCAACAGAAGAATCTGTTCGTATTGCTTTAAGAACTCAGCAAATCGTTGCAAATGAATCAGGTGCAGCAGATACTATTGACCCACTTGCTGGTGCTTATATGGTAGAAGCAATGACTGATGATATAGAAAAACGTGCTTTTGAATATATACAAAAAATAGATGACTTAGGCGGTATGATGAGAGCTATTGAACAAGGATTTCCACAAAGAGAAATTCAAAATAGTGCTTATGAATACCAAAAAGCTATTGAAAAAGAAGACTTAATTATTGTTGGTGTTAATAAATACCATATAGAAGAAGAACCACCAAAAGGTCTTTTAAAAATTGATTCTTCTGTTGAAGTTAGTCAAAAAGCAAAACTGAAAAAATTAAGAGAAACTCGTGATAATGATGCTGTTAAAAGAGCTCTTGCAGAATTAACAGCAGCTGCAAAAACAAATGAAAACTTAATGCCAAAAATTTTAAATGCAGTTAAAACTTATGCTACTCTTGGCGAAACAATTAATGCTTTAAAAGAAGTATTTGGCGAATATCAAGAAAACATCGTATTATAAAATAAAAGCCTTTCTGCTATTTAGCAGGAAGGCTTTATTTTTCTTATATATTAATATCTTAATATCTTAATTTATATATTATTATGGTTGAACAGGTATTTCTGGAACATTTGGTATGTCTGGTATTTCTGGAAAAATATTTTCAGGAATTTCTATACCAAGAGAATCTGAAATATATTGTATAAGACTGTCTTCTGTAATTGCATTTGTTACCTTATCTCTCAGGCTGGAAGAAAGGTCTGCTATTACAGAACTGAAACTATCCTGACCAAGTAAGTCTCCAAGCCCTTTTGCAGCATCTTCTGAAAGGATAAGTCCGCTATCTAGATTAGAAAGAAACATATTATACTGTTTTAAAAAAGATGATAAACTCTGCCCTACTACTGCTGTATTAACTTGTGTTCCAAAATCAGTAAAACCTTTTTCTGTAAGCTCTAATACATTTGCACCGCCACCACTGGAATTTAAAAGCATTGCACTAATATTCACAACAGTTCCCATAGTGCCTGCAAGACCACATAATGTAGTGTTAGTATTATTTAAAGTTAAGTTGTCTTTTGCAAGAGCTGCCCTATAATCTGCACATATTTCAATAGCTTTTGAATACTGTGTTTGAAGATACATTGCTGTATTAATATCTATTGATTTATACCCTATTACTGCACCTGCTGTTTCGTATATATCCTTACCACCTGTTTGCAGTATACTATTTGCACCCTGAACGATATCAAAACCACTGCATGCAAGAATAGAACTAACATATCTATATAAATCATTTTCTGTAAGAATTGCACCTGCATTTACCTGATTATCATAATATTCAGTAATTTTAGAACATTCATTACTTAAAAAAGTAAAATCAAAATCATCTATAACAGCTTCTTTTGAATTAGTATTTTCTACATTGGAATATATGCTTTCTCCACAACCAGTAAGTAGAAAAAACATTATCATTGATAATACACCAAGATACTTATTCATTAAGTCCTCCAAACATACTTTGAAAATAATATAATACATATCGTATTTTTTATCAATAAATTTAATATATAATTATTTATTTGCAGTAATTTAATACTTGAAAAAGCATTTATTATTATATAAATTATAGTATTAATTTTAAGGTGATATTATGGATTTATTAACTAATTATGACAGTATTATTGAATTGATTATTTATGCTGCAATCTTTATTGGTATTATTATTTATACTAAAATTAACTACAAAAAAAATAAATCAGAACAAAATGAAGATGAAAATATAATCATTCAAGACAGTAATCAAAAAAATAATACAGCTTTAAGCTGGAAAAAAAGTAATAATCGTAATAATACACCTTATAAAATCAGCAGCAATAAAGACCGTAACCCTATCTTTTCAAGCTCTGTAAATAATATAAGTTATACTAGAACACTTATGATTTTTATCGCAGTAGCAGCAGCTGCTCTTCTAATTGTAGCTTATTTAACAGAAAATTTTTAATATTTAACAAATAATTATAATATTGGAAAAAATAGTAATGTATTATGCAGTGAAAAAAGGCAGAGAAACTGGTATATTTGAAAGCTGGGAAGAATGTCAAAAACAAATAAATGGTTTTTCCGGTGCAGAATTTAAAAAATTTAATAATTTAAACCAAGCAGAACAGTATTTATTAAATGATAATATTACTAGTGAAGAAGAGAAAAATTTAGATGGCCTGCATGCTTATATTGACGGCAGTTTTTCTGAAAAACTTGCTGAAACAGGATATGGGGCTGTTATTTTATTTAATGGTGAGATTATCCAGACTATTAAGGGCAGCAGTAAAAAATATATTGATATGCGAAATGTGGCTGGTGAACTTTTTGCGGCCGCTGTATCTATTAAATGGGCAGTAGATAATGGGTATAAAAGTATTACTTTACATCATGATTATTCAGGAATAGCTCACTGGGCAAAAGGTGAATGGAAAAGAAAGCAGGAAGGAACTATTAACTATAAAAAATTCATTGATGATATATCTGATAAAATAAATATTTCTTTCATCAAAGTTAAAGGACATTCTGGTGATTTATATAATGATATGGCAGATGAACTTGCAAAAGAAGCTCTTAATATTATATAAATAATAAGTTTAAAAGTGTTGACAAATGATTATAATTTATGTTTAATCATTTATTAAAATAACTATAAGCCGAAGTGGCGGAATGGTAGACGCAGCGGACTCAAAATCCGCCGGTTTCTAATCGTAGGGGTTCAAGTCCCCTCTTCGGTATAATAATAAAGCCAGTGAGTAAAACCACTGGCTTTATTATTATAAACAAATAGTTGGGGACTTGAAGGCAAATTTTGCTGAGCAAATAGCGAAGAAAAAGCAGGCAGGGATTACTCTGCTTTTTTATTTTTATAAACATATATGCTTACATATAAATTTTACTAAGTGAAAAGGTATTATAAAACAGGTTAAAATATGTAACAAAGCCCAGTTTTTATTATAAGTTTTAAAATAGTTACTGAATATTAAAAGTCTGCTTTATTATGATTTTTATAATTCATAATTTATTTGCAGAAAATCAAAATATACTTTGACAAAAAAATAAATAGATTAAAATATGAATAAAGTTTATTATAGTTATAATAAACCTTAAAATAGCTACTCTGTAATAAAAAGATGATTTTTCATGTTTTTTCATTCATCATCTATATAACTAATTTTGAAATTATTATTTAATTTTTTATTAAATAATAAAAAGTTTTCAGAATACCGTCTTATGTTCCATATATTATTATTTATAAAAGAGTATTTTTATTTATACAGCATTGATTTAATATATTTTATGTTGTATATAACTATTTTAATGTTGTATAAATATTAGGTATTATTGAGTGGAGCATTTACTTATGGAAATAGCTGTATTAATACTTCTTATTGCAGGTACATATCTTTTTTTAAAATTTTTTACTGTTCACAGATGCCCTCACTGCCAGTCAAGATATATTAATAGAAATAAAAGTATGGAAACCAAGAAGGGCTACAAAGTTTATGTATGCAGTGCCTGTGGAAAAGTAACGGAAAGAAAGAATTTATTTTATAAAGATAAATAATGTATTAAGTATTTATGTAACCATTTATATTATATTTATATTTATATTTATATTTATAAGTATATATGGTGATTACCCATATATTTTAAAATGCAAAAATGTCAGTTACATTTATGTATTATTTTATTGACTAAATAAAAAAGGCAGAGTATATACTCTGCCTTTAATATATGTTGAAATCTTAATCTTATTACTTAACGAATAGAAGTATCAGAGATACAACTAAACCATAAATTGCAATAGATTCAATAAGTGCAACACCAACAAGTAAGTAAGTGAAGATTTTACCAGCAACACCCGGATTACGAGAAATACCTTCAAGACCGCCTCTAATTGCACTACCCATACCAACACCAGCACCAAGACCAGCAAGACCGATTGCAAGACCAGCACCTAAGTAAAGAGCCCATGAACTAGAATCTGCACCAGTTTGTGCGAAAGCTGGCACTGCAACTAATGCCATCATTGTAGCTAAAATAACTTTTTTCATCTAAAAGTCCTCCAAAAAAATAAAAAATATTTTAAGCGTAAAATAAGAACGCTATTTTTAAATTTATATAATCATCTTATGATGATATATTTAAGATTTACTTACTTAAAATTTAAGTAAGATTTTCAGTTTCATCTAGGCGGAGTGATAAAATCGCCTTTTTTACAAACTATTTCAATCATCACAAATTAGCTTAGATTTTAATTTTAGACAAGGCGAATAGTTTTAAAACACAGGGAGTTTACATAATAGTAAATGACCGAATTTAAAAACTTTCCAACATGCCATAAGCTAAATTGTATTTAATTAAGATTTTTAGTTTCATCTAGGCGGAGTGATAAAATCGCCTTTTTACAAACTATTTCAATCATCGCAAATTAGCTTAGATTTTAATTTTAGACAAGGCGAATAGTTTTAAAACGCAGGGAGTTTACATAATAGTAAATGACCAAGTTTTGAAACTATTCAACACCGTATAAAATTAAAAGATAGTTAATTTTAGTGAGCTTCTTCCAAAGCTCCTGCTATATACACCATAGTCAGCATCATAAATACAAATGCTTGTAATACACTTGTAAATATCATTAGGAAGAACATTGGTATTGGCACTAAAAATGGCACAAGCATAAATAATATTACTACTACTAAATCTTCACCAGCTATGTTACCAAAAAGCCTCATTGTGAGGGATAACGGTCTTGCTAAGTGGCTTATAAATTCTATGATTAACATAAATGGTGCAAGAACAGGTAAAGGCCCTAAAAAGTGTTTAATATAAGATGCACCATGTTTTTTGATACCTATAAAATTATAAAGTAAAAACACAAATATTGCAGGAGCAGCAGTTGTGTTCATATTACTTGTAGGTGGAATAAGTCCGGGAATAAGAGCCATAAGGTTTGATACTGCCACATAAAGACCTATACCAAAAATTACTGGCAGATAAGGTTTGCCTTCTTTGCCCATAACATCTATTGCTAAATTACTGATACCGCCCACTAAAACTTCAAAAAAGTTCTGTGATTTTGATGGTATCTCGCTGCGTAATGTGCGGACATATAAGCCTAATAAGAAAATAATACATACAGCAACACAAAGCATTATTACATGAAGGTAATGATGCTGAATATCTGCTGGTAAAAATGATGTCAAATTAAGAGGATGTTCCATCTTCTTTCCCCCGAAAGATTTGATATATTCCAGTAATAAAAACTCCCACAAATGGAAGTATTATACCCAATGCAAATGACCATTTGTATAAATCAAGCACTACAAGAGAAATATATATACAAATGCCAATAAATACCCACCTTGTAAAACTTTGCAGTATAAATGAAGCAATAGAAGCATGCTTTACTGCTATATTTAGATAGCGGGCTAGTAAAAGTAAATCAATAAGTATGATAATAAAACCTGCAAAATACGCATTTGCATATACTGCATCATAAAAAAAATAAAATGCTGTATAACCAGAAATAAGCATTACTACTGAAATTATAAGCATAAGTTTATAACTTTTTACCATCACACCCTTATTATACTATATTATATATTTTTTTTTCGCAAGTGTTTTCTACACTTATTTTCTTTTTCTATATGAGTTTACAAATGTCTGTAAAATATATTATTTTTTTTCCTTCTTATCATCTCTTACATTTTCTAATGAGATACCTGCTTTTTTCATATAATGGATTGCATTTTTCACACCAGCAATCACACCAAAGATTAAAAATACAAATAAAAGCCATGGAGAAGTGCCAAGCCATTTATCTAAAAAATAGCCCATTGCTCCGCCAACAAGCATACCAGATACAAGAGCCATACCCACAGTAGAAGCATTAAAAAGCTGCTTGTAAACAGAATCATCTTTTTCGTCATCTCCATTATTTTTAGGAATATAAGGCATTTTATAACTCTTTTAATGATTCATAATGTGCTTTTATTGTCTTTTCAATGTCTTCATCACTATGCACACTTGATACAAACATTGCTTCAAACTGAGCAGGTGCTAATGCAATACCACGATTAAGCATATTATGGAAGAATTTTGCATATTTTTTTGTATCACTTTTCACTGCATCTGCATAACTTTCCACTTTACCATCGGTAAAAAAAGTACATGAAAGAGATTCTATTGTATTAAAAGCATAATTTAAGCCTAATTTTTTAGAATTTTCTCTAAATCCAGCCCATAATTTATCTGATTTTTCTTTTAAATTTTTATAAAAATCTGGTGCAGATAGTTTTTCAAGTGTTTTAAGACCTGCTGTCATTGCAAGCGGATTGCCAGACAATGTGCCAGCCTGATAAACAGGACCAGCAGGCGATACCATATCCATAATATCACTTCTACCGCCATATGCTCCAACAGGCATACCACCGCCAATAATTTTACCCATAGTAGTAATATCAGGATTAACTCCAAAATAT
>CAMEZN010000038.1 GCA_945947845.1 uncultured Mucispirillum sp.
AATATAATAATATTATATATGATATTCATGATTTTTTTACAAAAAGTATAGATAAATGCCTTAATGCAGGTATTGATTATTCATCAATAATACTTGATGTTGGTTTTGGTTTTGGAAAGACTGTTGAGCAGAACTATGTTTTATTAAAATATTTAAAAGAATTTAAATCTTTTAATTTACCGCTGCTTGCTGGTATCTCTCGTAAATCAATGATTGGTGCTGTAACAGATAAAGATGTTAAAAACAGGCTTGCTGGCACAGTTGCTGCCAATACTGCTGCTATATTAAACGGTGCTGATATTATAAGAGTTCATGATATTAAAGAAGGCATAGATACTGTTAAAATTGCTGATTATATTTTAAAGGCGCATATATGAATACTGTTATTACCATTACTACTATTTTTGCATTTATTAAAACCTATGTAGGTATTATAGATGTAATAGATATTGCATTTATAAGCTATATCATTTACAGAATCCTTCTTCTTTTAAGGGGAACAAGAGCTATATATATGTTAGTATCTATTATGATACTTTTAGTGCTTCTAGGACTTTCAGACTTTTTAGGTATGAAAGTAACTAGATGGGTTTTAAGTAACATGTCTGGTTATTTATTTTTAGCTATGATAATTATTTTTCAACCTGAAATAAGACGAGCTCTTGCATTTATTGGTGAATCAAAATTCTTTGAGCGGTCTGTTACACTTAATTCTCAAATAGTAGATGAACTTGTTAGAACTGCTACAATTTTAGCAAACAGACAGTTAGGAGCATTAATTATTATTCAAAGAAATACAGATATTGCTCATTATGTTACACTGGGTCAGAAAATAGATTCTGTTGTTAGTAAAGATTTACTTCTAAGTATTTTTATTCCATATTCACCTTTACATGATGGTGCAGTTTTATTGGAAGGTTCAAGGCTTACATATGCTGGCTGTATTTTACCACTTACAAAAAGAGAAGATATTGCTCAACAGTATGGCACAAGGCACAGGGCAGCTATTGGTATTACAGAAGAAACAGATGCTGTTGCTATTGTTGTTAGTGAAGAAAGGGGTGAAATTTCTGTAACAGAAGGTGGAAATATTTATCCTAATTTAGATGCAAATGCTTTACGGGAAACATTAAGCAGGCTTATTAAAATAAATAAATCAGCGGAAGATTAATATGTTAAATAATAAAACTTTATTAAAAATACTTAGTGTTTTTATTGCTATTGGCATGTGGATAATGGTTGTATCTGGTCATGAAGAAATTAAAGAAATGACTGTTCCTGTAAAGCTGATTAATGTATCAAGTGGTAAGGTGGCAATTGCAGATTATCCAAATGTATCAATAAATATAAAAGGTGCTGCACGACTTATGCAGTCGCTTGCTAATTCTGATGTTTTGCTTGATATTGATGTGGCAGCATTTCCAAATGGTCAGTCAATAAGAAGGATACTACCAGCAGATTTTAAAACACCTTTGGGTATTGAAGTTGTTGATGTAAAGCCAATGGAGCTTCGTATTACTGTTGATAATATTACTGCAAAAGATGTGCGTGTTTTGCCGTCAATTATAGGGGAAGTAAAACAGGGCTATATGGTTGAAAGTATAACATTAAAACCAAACTTTGTAAGTGTAACTGGTGCAAAAAGTGTATTATCTAAACTTGAAAATATATCAACAATGCCTATTAACTTATCTGAAAGAAATGAAAATTTTGTTCAGAATGTCTTATTAAAAGATTATGATGGAGTTACAAAAATTCAACCATCATCAGTGGAAGTCAGAGTTAAATTAAGAGAAAATTTGGTAGAGCATGAGTTTACAAATGTTCCTGTTGAGTGTATGAATTTAAAAAGTAACTTAATGGTAGCAAATACTCCATCACTTTCTTATGTAAAAGCAAGGGGAAGAGAAGATATTATTGATACTTTTTTAGATACTGTAACATTTGTAACTGATTGCAGTAATATTAAAGGTCCCGGAAATTATACTGGTTCAGTTGCATATAGAACAAATTTAATTGTTGATATATTAAACTTAGAGCCACAAACAATAAATATAGAGATAAAAGAGAGATGAGAAAATATTTTGGAACAGATGGTGTTCGCGGTAGAGCGAATATTGAACCTTTAACAGCAGATTTTGCATTAAAACTTGGCAGGGCAGCTGCTGGTTTATTTAAAAATAATGATACACACAGGAAAATTATTATAGGAAAAGATACCCGTCTTTCCTGTTATATGTTTGAAAATGCACTAGTATCAGGTATATGTTCAGCAGGTATTGATGCTGTTATGGTTGGAGTAATACCAACTCCTGCTATTGCTTTTTTAACAAAATCAATAAGAGCAGATGCTGGTGTAGTAATCAGTGCATCACATAACCCTTATTATGATAATGGCATTAAGTTTTTTAATGCAAATGGTTATAAACTTGCAGACATTACAGAACATGAAATTGAAAGAATGATAGATAATAATGAACCTGCACTAGACCCAGATTCTATTGGCAAAGCATATAGAATAGAAGGTATAGGAAGATATGTAGAGTTTGTTAAAAATACATTTCCAAAAAATATTGATTTAAAAGGTCTAAAAATAGTAGTTGATTGTGCAAATGGGGCTTCCTATAAAGCTGCACCACTTGCTTTAAGGGAGCTTGGAGCAGAGCTTATATTAATCAATGTTGAACCAAATGGTATGAATATTAATGATAATTGCGGAGCAGTTTATCCAGAAAATATGGCAAAAGCTGTTATAGAGCATGGAGCAGATGTAGGTATTTCCTTTGATGGAGATGCAGACAGAGTAGTCTTTGCAGATGAAAAAGGTAATATTGTTGACGGCGATAAAATTATGGGTATTTGTGCTATTGATATGATGGAGCAAGGCACTTTAAAAAATAATACTATTGTTGCAACAGTAATGAGTAATTTAGGCTTTGAATATTCTATGAATAAAAAAGGCATAAAGCTTATCCGTTCCCAAGTGGGAGACAGGTATGTTATGGAAGATATGTTAAAATATAACTGCAACCTTGGAGGCGAACAGTCTGGACATTTAATATTTTCAGATTTTAACACAACAGGTGATGGTTTAATCAGTGCTATGCAGGTTCTTGGTCTGCTTGTTAAAAAAGGTAAATCATTATCAGAGCTTTGCAGCTTTATAGAAACATATCCGCAGGTATTGCATAATGTGTTAGTAGATAAAAAAGTTCCACTTGATGAATTAACTAATACTTCTGCATTGATTAATAAAGTAGAAAAAGAGCTTGGCACAAGTGGCAGACTGCTTGTAAGGTATTCTGGAACAGAAAATAAATTGAGAGTCATGCTTGAAGGAAAAGATGAAAAAATAATAGCTGCTTATGCAGAAGAAATTGCAGCAACAGCAGTAAATGAAATCAAAGGTAAATAAGAATGATAAAACTAGGAGTAAATATTGACCATGTAGCAACTCTTCGTCAGGCTAGAATGGGAATAGAGCCAGAACCTGTTATGGCTGCTAAAATTGCAGAAAAAGCAGGTGCAGATGGTATTACTATACATTTAAGAGAAGACAGGCGGCATATACAGGATAAAGATGTATATGATATTAAAAAAGTTATCTCTATTCCTTTAAATTTAGAGATGGCATGCAGTGATGATATAATAAATATTGCAAGAGATGTAATACCAAATACATGCACTATTGTGCCAGAAAAACGTCAGGAAATAACAACAGAAGGTGGGCTAGATGCAGCAGGTCAGTATGATTTAGTTGCAGATACAGTTAAAAGACTTCATGAAAAAAATATAAAAGTAAGCCTTTTTATTGAGCCTGATAAATTACAGATTGATGCTGCTAAAAAAATGGGTGCAGAATATATAGAAATCCATACTGGTTTATATGCTAATACAGAGGGAGCAGAACAGCAGCAGGAATTAATCCGTATAAAAGAAGCAGCTGCCTATGCACATAGTATAGGTTTAATAGTTAATGCAGGCCATGGGTTAAATTATACAAATACACAAAATATTGCAGCAGTGCCTTATATGTATGAGTTTAATATAGGACATTCTATAATATCAAGAGCTGTTTTTACTGGACTTGATGAAGCTGTAAAAGAAATGATAAAAATAGTCAAAAAATAATTATGCTAGGCTGTGATATTATAGAAATTGAAAGAATAGAGCATTCTATTGTAAAATTTGGAGATAATTTTTTACGGCATATTCTTTCTGAAAATGAATTGTTATTATATAATAAACGTGGTAAAAGGGCAGAATTTGCAGCTGGAAGGTTTGCTGCAAAAGAAGCAGTTTCTAAGGCATTAGGCACTGGAATTGGCAGAGGTTATAGCTTCACTGATATTGAAATACTTCCTGATGAACTTGGAAAACCTTATGTATATTTAAAAAATCAAAAACAAGAAAATATAGAAGTATCCATATCGCATTCTCGTTTAAATGCTATTGCGGTTTGTGTTATTAAAGAGGCAGAATGAGTGCAGTAATAATTCCAGCCAGATATGGCTCCACAAGATTTCCGGGTAAAGTGTTAGCAGATATTGACGGTAAACCAATGATTGTTAGAGTTGCAGAACAGGCTGTGCAGACTTCTGCTGATAAAGTTATTGTTGTAACAGATAATGAAAAAGTATATGAAGTATGCTCTAATATAGAAAGAGTTTCAGTTATGATGAGCCCGTCAGATTTATCAACAGGAACAGACAGGGTTGCATATGCGGCAAAGAGTATAGATGATGATATTATTATTAATGTTCAGGGCGATGAACCTTTTATTCCGCCAGTATTAATTGAGCAGTTAATACAAGGGCTTAAAAGTGATGATTCGCTTAAAATGATAACAGCATGTGTGCCGTTTGCTGATATTAATAATTCTGAAAACCCTTCAGCTGTCAAAGTAATTCTTGATAAAAATGATTATGCTGTTTATTTTTCAAGATATCCTATACCGTATAATAGAGATAATATTGAAGGAGTTGTAAGATACCGCCATATAGGTATATATGGGTTCAGGCGAGATTATCTTTTTGAGTTTGCTTCGCAGGAAAGAACTTATTTAGAAAAATGTGAAAATTTAGAGCAGCTTAGAGCATTAGAAAATGGTGTTAAAATTAAGGTTGTAAAAACTGATTATAACCCATTATCTGTTGATACATTAGAAGATTTACAGAATATTTTAAAAATTTTAGATATGAGGAATAAATAATGGCAAAATATATTTTTGTAACAGGTGGAGTATTATCATCATTAGGCAAAGGGATAACAGCAGCTTCTCTTGGAGCACTGCTGGAATCACGGGGTTATAAAGTAGCTTTAAGGAAATTTGACCCGTATTTAAACTATGGTCCCGGCACAATGAGCCCATTGCAGCATGGTGAAATATTTGTTACGGCAGATGGCTGTGAAGGTGATTTAGATTTAGGCCATTATGAAAGATTTACAACAACTAATACAGATAAACATTCAGATATAACATCTGGTAAAATATATTATACAGTTATTGAGAGGGAACGCAGAGGTGAATACCTTGGTGCTACTGTGCAGGTTATCCCGCATATAACTGATGAAATAAAAGGCTGTATAACAGCTGGTGCAGAAAATTATGATATTGTAATAATAGAAATAGGCGGCACTGTTGGTGATATTGAAAGTCTTCCATTTTTAGAAACAATCAGGCAGATGAAGTTTGATTTAAGTGAAGATGATGTGTTATTTTTACATGTTACTCTTGTGCCATATATGAAAAGTGCTGGTGAGTTGAAAACAAAACCTACTCAACATTCAGTTCGTCAATTACAGGAAATCGGCATAAGTCCAGATATATTAGTTTGTAGAAGTGAGTATCCGTTAAGTGAAGGAGTTAGAAATAAACTTGCATTATTCTGTAATGTTGAAAAATCATCAGTAATTAACTGTATGGACGCAGCTACAATTTACCAAGTTCCACTTGTTTTAAATGAAGAAGGGCTTGACAGCGAAGTAATAAAAAAATTAGGGTTAGAAGAAAGAGAATATGATTTATCTGGCTGGCAGGATATTGTAAAGCGCATTAAACAGCCAAAGGATACCGTATCTATTGCAGTGGTAGGTAAATATCTTGAAACAAAAGATGCTTATTTAAGTTTAACAGAGGCACTGCTGCATGGAGCTGTTGCAAACTATTTGAAAGTAGATATAAAATGGATTGATGCAGAAAAGCTTGAAGAAAAAATGGCTAGTGAATATTTAAGCAATGTTGATGGTATATTAATACCTGCTGGTTTTGGTGAAAGAGGAATGGAAGGTAAAATTAATGCTGTTAATTTTGCAAGAACAAAAGATATTCCATTTTTAGGTATTTCTATGGGGTTACAGGCTGCAGTTATAGAGTTTGCAAGGAATGTATTAAAATTAGAAGATGCAAGAAGTGCAGAAATGACTAAACCAGAACATTCACAAAATCTTGTTATTGATTATAAACATGATGAGCATTATAATGAAGAAATGGGAGCTTCTATGCGTCTTGGTTCTTATATAACATCTTTAAGTGAAGGAAGCATTGTTAAAGAAATATATAATGCTGATACAGTAACAGAAAGGCATAGACACAGGCTTGAAATTAATAATACTTATAGAAATTCATTAGAAAGTGCAGGTATGGTAATATCTGGCAATAATGATGAAAGTGGTTTTGCAGATATTATAGAATTAAGTTCTCACAGGTGGTTTATTGCTACACAGTTTTGTCCAGAATTTCAATCAAAACCTTTTAACCCGCACCCACTATATAATGCTTTTGTTCAGGCTGCATATAAGTATAAACAGGATAAAAACAATTTATCTGGTGATTAATTAGGTGTTTTATGGATAATAAAGAAATTATTAATTTTGGGAAAAATACTTTTCAGATAGAAATAGAAGCTATGACAAAAGCTATGAATAATTTATCAGAAAGTTTTGCTCAGGCTGTCAATATAATTTTAGGCTGTAAAGGCAGGGTTGTAGTTATTGGTATGGGTAAATCTGGTATTATTGGTAAAAAAATAGCTGCAACACTTGCAAGCACTGGAACACCTGCTTTTTTTATGCACCCGGCAGAAGGAATGCATGGTGATTTAGGTATGCTAGTTAAAGGTGATGTTGTTATAGGGATATCTAACAGCGGTGAAACTGATGAAATGAAAGTATTACTGCCATTAATAAAAAGACTTGGGTCAAAGTTAATAGCAATAGTGGGAAAGGCAGATTCTACTTTGGGTAGAGAAAGTGATTGTATTCTTGATGCATCTGTTGAAAAAGAGGCATGTCCACTAAACCTTGCTCCAACTGCCAGCACAACTGTTGCTCTTGCAATCGGTGATGCCTTGGCTGTTGCTCTTGTTGAGTGCCGCGGTTTTAAAGCAGAAGATTTTGCCATGTTTCACCCATCAGGTTCACTAGGTAAAAGACTGCTTACTACCGTAAGCGATTTAATGCATACTGGTGATGCTGTCCCTGTTGTTAATGAAGATGATACTGTTGAAAATGCTGTTAAAGAGATTAATGATAAAAAATTTGGCTGCACTGCTGTTGTTGATAATACTGGCAGTCTTACAGGTATTATAACAGATGGTGATTTAAGAAGAGCTATTGCTAAATATTCATCAGTTCATCAGTTAAAAGTATCTGAAATAATGACACATAACCCTAAAATGATTGTAAAATATGAATTAGCTGCAAAAGCACTGCATATTATGGAAGAATATAAAATTTCTTCATTATTTATTATAGATAAGCAGCAGCACCCTGAGGGTATTATACATTTTCAGGATTTATTAAAGTTTGGATTAGTGTAATATATGTTAAGTGTTAAAGGCAGATTAAGGATAATTAATATTTTTTTAGTTATTTCTCTGCTGATATTTGCTGTTGTTATAGTAGTTATTATTGTCAGGGAAGATGAAGATATGGTGCCGTATCAATCTGACCTTTTAAAAAATATAGTTAAAATAAAAACAGTTGATTTATTATATGTTATTGATAATAATACATATATAAAGTTGAAATCTGAGCATGGAAATGTAAATATCATAGATTATAATATTGCTTTAATTAATCTTGATTTAATATATACTGGTAAAGATTTTGTAATTGATGCAAAGGCTGCACGGGGAGAATATTTATCACAAAGATTTTTAAAGGCATATGATAATATAACTGGTCATATGGATAATATGTCATTTCAAACAGGACCGGAAGGTATTTTGGAATATGATTACACAGTGGGTAAAGGTGTTGTAAAAAATGGTGTAACTCTTTATCAGGAAAGTAATTCTATATCATCAAAAACTGTTGAGTTTGATGTAAAGAATAACTTTATTATCTTTAAAGATAATGTTACAGTAAATTATATACCAGCTCAGTAACAATATGATATGGTGAATAATATGTTTAATAATCATAGATTTTTGATAATATTTATAATTATTTTATCAGCTCCTTTTTTAATGGGTGCAGATGCAAAAACAAAAAATATAAAACCAACATCACCTGTAAAAATACAGGCTGATGAGATGCGGTATTATGGCTCTGAAAGAAAATCTACTTTTCATGGAAATGTGGTTGCTGTAAGTGATAATTATACACTTACTTCTGATGATGTGGTAGTATTTCTTAATAAAGATATGGATGTATCAAAAATTCAATGCACTGGAAATGTAAACTTTAAAAGTGAAGATATTGTTTCTATTTCAAAAAAAGCAGATTTAGACCATAATAAGAAGGTAGCTGTTATTACTGGCGATGTGAAAGTGTGGCAGGGTGAAAATTATCTTGAAGGTGAAAAAGTTTTTATATATTATGAAGAAGAACGGATAGTTGTTGATAAAGGAACAGATAAACGGGTAACAATAATATTTAAACCTGAAAATGAGGGTAAAAAATAGTGGCTTTGGAAGTAAAAGACCTGAAAAAATCTTTTAAGAAAAGAACTGTTGTAAATGGTGTATCTTTAAATATTAGTAAAGGTGAAATTGTTGGTCTGCTTGGTCCTAATGGTGCAGGAAAAAGCACATCTTTTTATATGATTGTAGGGCTTTTAAAGCCAGAACAAGGCTCTATTATACTAGATGGTGAAGATATTACAAAACTTCCAATGTATAAAAGATGTAAGGCAGGTATCGGTTATCTTCCACAGGAAGCATCAGTATTTAGAAAAATGACGGTTTATGATAATATAATGGCAGCATTAGAATTCACTTATGATGATAGTAAAATTAGAAAAGAAAGGGCAGAAGTGCTGATTGGTGAATTTCATTTAAATCATGTTGCTAAAAGTTTTGGTTATGCTTTATCTGGTGGGGAAAGAAGGCGGGTTGAAATAGCCAGATGTTTAGCAACTGAACCAGACTTTATTTTGCTTGATGAACCATTTGCAGGTATTGACCCTATCTCTGTTGCAGATATTCAAGAAATGGTATATTCTTTAAAAGATAGGGATATAGGTGTATTGATTACAGACCACAATGTTCGTGATACTTTAAAGATAACGGATAGAGGGTATATTATAACAGAAGGCCGTGTTCTTACACAGGGTTCTCCAAATGAT
>CAMEZN010000039.1 GCA_945947845.1 uncultured Mucispirillum sp.
ACTGTCGATTTATTTTTAATATTTTTATTTCTATTTCTAACCATTATTTCTGTTTCATTTAGATATTCGTAAAGTTTTAGAGCCTTATCTCTTTGCTTAAATACATCACCCAATACCCGCATTTCTTCTTTCATAGATGAAAGCTCAGCTTTACCATAATAAGTAGGTGAGAATAATACAACTAATGGAATTTCTAATGATTCTATCATAGATATAGTTTTTTCAAGCTGAGCAGGGTCGCCGCCCCTAAAATATGAACCGCCTGAAACTGTGCAGTCTCCAACTCTTAGTATAACTAACTGTGGGTCAGCTTTTGCAAGTGTTTCATAATTTAATATATCACCCTGCGGCGAATTAAAACATGGGATATTATTAAGCCAAGGGTGTAAAAATTTCATTGTATTTACACCTTTTGCTGTATATGTTTTGCCATCAGTTGTTTCATAAGTATATTTATAATCTCTTTTCATACTCCAAGAGCCTATTGCAGTTACTTTATTGATTACACCAAGATGAGTCATTACTCCTTCAATAAATCCATCATCTATTGTAGCAACTCTATCAAGCTTTTCAGGTATTTCTATATTTTTTCCCCGCATATCTGTAACCGTATATGCAAAACTCTGCATAGATGAGAATATAAATAATATAATAAAAATTTTTTTCATCTTTAACCCTTGCATGAATTACATATGTATTTGTCATTAATAAGAGAAACTGCATTTTCAGCTGTTTTTTCACCGCATTTATCACATATGTATGAATTATATATTTTTGCTCTTTCAGGGAAATCAAGTGTAACATCTTTAATTGTAAAAAGTGTTTCTTCATCAGCTGATAGAAGATACTGCATTCTTTCTTCTTTACTATCAAAATTTTTCATATCATTTAATACAAACCTTGCTTTCTTCCCATTTTTACGGTTAAAAATATTAAAAGCCTGCTTTCCAGTATATAAAATACGCATAGCACCTGTTCCAACAGTTGCTTTTAATATAACCTGCACAGCATCAACTCCACATGCATCAGTTTCAGCAATACAAACAATATCTTCATCTTCAATATTATCTTTTATATCAAGGTGTTTTATTGCCAGCAGACTTACCTTATAACCAATTGCAAGCCCGGGGCATTTATGCCCGTGAAATTCTGCTGCTTTTTCCCATAATATACTATTCATAGATACCTCGTAACACGATATATTTTTTATGTGTTACTATATAATATTTTTTACGACTATGTCAATAACTTGTTTTTATAAATTGTAGTTGATAAATAGTGAAGTATGGTATATGATACTATAAAAAATATTGGGCGGTATTAATGAGTTCATTTTTTAATAATCCTAAATCTGTTTTACTTGGTTTAGATGATATACTTGCACCAGAAAATAATAATAAAAATAGAAGCAGTATGGTTAATAATATTCAAATAGATAGTGATAACTCTTTATCAAAGCAGGAAAGACTTGAGAAGTTAAAAGCAAGTTTTGCAGATTGTAATAAATGTGGTCTTGCATCAACTAGAACAAATATTGTGTTTGGTGATGGTTTTGCTGATACAAAATTAATGTTTATAGGTGAAGGCCCGGGGGCAGAAGAAGATGCTCAGGGGCTTCCTTTTGTTGGCAGAAGTGGTCAGCTTTTAACAAAAATGATTAATGCAATGGGGCTTTCAAGGCAGCAGGTATATATTGCTAATATTGTGAAATGCAGACCGCCTTCTAATAGAGACCCATTAATGGAAGAAGCTCAGGCATGTATTGGGTATTTAAGAAGTCAGATACAAATAATTAATCCAGAAATTATAGTATGTCTTGGTTCAATTTCTCTTAATTTTTTGTTACAGCCAGAGGGAAAAATGAAGCTTGGTATCAGTAAACTTCGTGGTCAATGGCAGGATTTTTATGGTTATAAAGTTCTTCCAACTTTTCACCCTGCATATCTTTTGCGTAATCCTTCTAAAAAGAAAGAAGCATGGCAGGATTTACAGATAGTAATGAAAGAATTAGGTTTAGAGGTGCCAAAGTAAAATGAATAATATTAAAATATTTTTATTATTATTATTTACATTATATGCTGGCACTATTTTTGCTATTGAAGTTGAAACAGTAGGAGAAGCTGTTATTACAAATGATGATAAAGAATCAGCCAAAGCAGCTGCATTATCTCGTGCTAAATGGACTGCTGTTGAAACTGTAAGCCCTGCTAAGATTAAGATAGATACAATATTAAATAATGCAGAGCTTGCAGATGAAGCTGTTAAAACAGAACTTTCTGCAACAATAAAATCTTATACAATATTAGAAGAAAAGATAAAAGATAATAAATATATTATAAAAATTAAAGCGAATGTTATTCCAGAAAAGATTGATAATATAATCACTGGCTTATCAAGTGATACATCAATATGTGTAATGATAGCCGGCAGTATGCCAAAAAGTGATGGTTTAACTTTTGACCAGCCTTTTAGTTCTGCTGTAATAAATCAGCTGGAAGAAAAAGGATTTAATGTAGATTTAGTTGATTACAGTTTAATTACAGCAAATAGTTTTAATAATGCTTTTACTAATACTACAAATAAAAATATAGAAAAATTAATAAAAAATAAATTTTGCAGGAACATATTGCTTGGTAAACTGTCTATAATTGATATGGGAAATAATGTAGGTTATGGCACTGTTTCTTTTAAACTAGTTTCTGGTGAGTTTAACTGGAAACTTATTGAAAAACAAAATAATAAAATAAATATATTAAAAAGTGGCTTTTTTTCAGGCAGGTCTCAGGGGGCGACACTGAATAACGCTGCTGCAAATATATATAAAAGCATGGCAAATAATACTGCTGTAAAACTAGTATCGCAGGTTTCAGAAAAAGTGCTTGGTGATAATTATAAATCTATTAGAATAGTTTTGGCTGGCAGTAATACTTCACTTGATGATTTAAGTGGTTTAAAAGAAGATTTAAAAAATATTCCTTTTGTTTTACAGGTAAAAGAGCAGGACGATTCATCTTTAATTGTTGATTATCCTGATAAATCTTATTATCTAGCAATATTTTTAGAAAGGGATAATAAATATAAGGTAACAAAATTAAGTGATAATGAACTTATTATCAGAAAATAAACATTGAATATAACATAAAAGTAGTTATATTTAAGTAAAATGGAGGAATTTATATGAAAAGATTCTTATTACTTGTTTTAGTAATAACAGCATTCGCTGTTGCTGGTTGTGGCCCAAAAAACACAGCAGTATCAGGTGCACAATTTAATAAGTGTTACAAAGATGCACCATCTTGGGTAATCATGGGCGGAGCAGAAGGTGGTCTTTCTGCTGTTGGAAGTGCTCAAATCGGTAATGCAGGGCTTTCATTTGCTAGAACAGAAGCTCTTGCAAACGGTAGAGATGAAATAGCTCGTATGTTGCAGTTAAAAGTCAGCAACATGGTGAAAAATTTCACTCAAACTACTGGTATTGGTGATTCTCAAACAGTAGATAAAGTATCTGCTAATGTATCTCGTCAATTAGCTAACCAATCAATTACTGGTTCAAAAGCAAAAGAAACATGGATATCTTCTGAATGTAATGAATTATTTATTCTTGTAGTTGCAGATGCACCTTCAATGGAAGAAGATATTAAAGCTCAAATTACATCTAGCTACCGTAATGAACAAGCAATCTGGCAGCAAATTCAAGCTAAAAATGCTTTAAAAGAGATGGACGAGCAGATTGAAAAAGTAATGAATACACCTAATAATCAATTAGATGGCTATTAAAATTTACAGGCGGATAGTATCCGCCTTTTTTCTTTTTTCTTTATGCTGCACTATTTTATTATTGTATTCAGGCTGTGCCCAAAAACATAGTAGTAGTGCTGTATCTAAAATCCAACTTCCTGAATGGGTAACTAATCCTTCAAAAAATGGTGTAATTGGTGGAGTAGGTTATTGTGCTGCACATATTAATGGTTATGCTGGCCAGAAAGAACTTGCTTCAAAAAGAGCATTAGAGGATATAGCCCGTCAAAAAGGTGTGTTAGTTAATTCTATACTGCTTGTATCTTCTAAATCTTCTAATAATATAAAAATGCCTGATACTACTGCAAAGAATATTTCCAGTTACCAAACACAGCAAAATATAAAGGCTTATATTAAAGAAATATGGGTAAATCCGGTAAATAAAGAAATGTATATTTATATGATTGCAGAATAACATTAAACCTGTTATAAAGTATCAGTGAGGATTTTATGAAAATTATTTATTTCTTTTTTTATATTAATATAATATTCTTATTACTTTCTTCTGCATCTTATGCAAAAGATATTCCAGAGTGGGTTTTAATGCCTGATATGCAGGGGTATACTTATTGTGCAGCTGGTTCTGCACCAAAAAGCAGTAATTTATCAATGCAAAAAAAAATTGCTAGAATAAATACATTATCTGAGCTTTCAAAAGCTATTGAAGTAAGTATCGCTAATGAACTAGAAATTCAAAATAAAGTTGAAAGTAGAGATAATAAACAGACAAATGTTGAAAAAAATATTACTACATCATCAAGGCATCGCTCTAATGCTGTTATAAGTGATGCAGTAGAAATAGACAGCTTTCTTGATAATGATACAGGTATATTATATTTAAGAATGTGTATAAAATAAATTATTTAAATAAAGGGTTAAATTATGAGCAGTCAGGATTTTCCAGCTTCAGTTATTATTGTAAAAAATATTACAGGGGCACAAATTGTAAAAGAAACACATATTTCATATGCTGTAATTGGTGATGAATATGTTTATAAAATAAAAAAACCAGTAGATTTTGGTTTTCTTGATTACAGGCTTGCAAAAAGCAGAAAAATGTTTAGTATTTTAGAGAAAGATTTAAATGACAGGTTTTCAAAAGATATCTATTTAGAAGTGCTTAAAATAGTAAGAAAAAATGAAAAAGATTTTGCACTTGTTCCAGTAGAAAATTCATTAACTGCTATTGAATATGTATTGAAAATGAAGCGGATTAAAGATGAAGATTTTTTACAGGCAAGAATAGAAAAAGGTCATATTACAACTGAGGATATGAAAAATATAGGCAGGCAGGTTGCCTTACTTTTTAAAAATTTAGAACCTGCTCCAAAAGATGATGAGTTTGAAACTCATTTTGATGTAGTAAAATTTAATGCTGTTGAAAATTTTAAGCAGACAGAAAAATATGTTTCATCATTTATTGATGAAGAAAGTTATAAATATATTATGGAAAAAACACTTGCTTTTCTTGAAGAAAATAAATCAATTTTTATTAAGAGAGCAGATGAAGGATATATTAAAAATGGTCATGGTGATTTAAGACTTGAACATATTTATTTTAATGATGATAATACTGTTGGCTTAATAGACTGTATAGAATTTAATAAAAGGTTCCGTTTTAATGATGTAATTTCAGAAGCATCATTTTTATCAATGGAACTTGACAGTATGGGCAGGATTGATTTAGCAGATGGATTTTTGTCTGGTTTTTTATCTGTATTTAATGATGAGTTAAGCCTTAAATTAATAAATTATTACAGATGCTATCTGTCTTATGTTAGAGCAAAAGTTACATGTTTTTTAGTTGACGGAAAAGATAAATCATGGGAACTATATGATACAAAAGTTAATGAAATTAAAAAATTAATAGATATGTCATTATTTTATGCAAAATCTATGGAAAGAAATAACATTGTATTTTTTGGGCTAATGGGGACTGGTAAATCTAAAAATGCCAGTGCATTTTGTAAAAAGTATCCAGCTGCTTTATTTGTTTCTGATATAATAAGAAAACAGCTTGAAGGGCTTGATATAAATAATAGACAGTATATTGACTGGGGCACAGGTATTTATTCCCACGAAAATTCATTAAAGCTTTATAATACATTAGGTAAATATGTAGAAGAAAAACATCAAGTTGGTAGAATGAGTGTTGTAGATGCATCTTTTACTAAAAAAGAATATTTAGATGAATATATGAAATATAATACAGGCAGTATTACTTTTATAGAGTTTGATGCACCAAAAGATGTGATTGCAGCAAGACTTGCAAAAAGAGAATCTTCAAACACTGTAACTGACGGCAGAATTGAAATAGCAGAAAAACAAAGGGAAACAGCTTGTATGCCAAAATCTGACATAAAAATTATTACAACTGGCAGTGTTGATGATAATATAGATAAAATAAAGAAATATTTAATTAAATGAAATCAAATTATATAATACGAAGACTAAATTCACCATTTGATGATAGTGGTATATTTGTAAGAAATGTATATATGAAAAAAGCACTGCTTTTTGACTGCGGCAGGCTTGGTAATATTGATAATTCTGAAATTAATGATATTTCCCATGTATTTATAAGCCACACTCATATAGACCATTTTAGCGGTTTTGACAGATTTTTAAGAACTGCTTTACTTTCAGGCAATACTATCACATTTTTTGGTCCAGAAGGGTTTATCAATAATGTTAAAGGCAAGCTTGCAAGTTATACATGGAATTTAATATATGATTATGATATAACATTTAAAGCCATAGAGTTATCATTTCATGGTATGAAAGGAGCAGAGTTTTCTGCAAAAAATGGATTTAAAGAAGAACATTTTACTGTTACTCAAAATCATCTAATTTTAAATGATGATTTTTCACTAGAATATGATTTTTTTGACCATGGTATTATCTCAGTAGGTTATAGAGTAAAAGAACCTAAAAGAATTTCTATTAACAAAAATAAAATGGAAGAATATGGGCTTAAAAATGGACCATGGATTAAATTATTGAAAGAAGCATTATTAGATAATGATAGCAGCAACAATATGATTAATGTAGATACATATTCTGGTATAAAACAATATTATCTTAATGAACTTGCTGAAAAAATAGCAGAATATCCTAAATGTCAGGATATTACATATATTACTGATATTGCACCCAGTTTTTTAAATTATCAAAAAGCAGTCAAACTTGCCAAAAACAGCCATATATTACTGATTGAATCTGTTTTTATGAATAATGATGTTATACATGCAATAGAGAAAAATCATTTATCAATAGGAGTATCAAAAGCAGTATATAAATACTCAAATTCTGAGTATGTTTCATTTGGTCATTTTGCACCAAAATATGATAGAATGAGAGAAATTTTCTTTCAAGAACTGTATAGTGATTTAGATATGGAAAAAATAATAAAATTAGAATTAAATAGGTGATAAGTTGTTATATTCATTTAAGAAAATAGAAAAATCAGCAGAAGAAATTTATAAATCTGATTTAGAAAAAGCTCATCAAGCAGGTGCTCAAATTCTTGGCAGAGAACCTTATTTCCGCAGACATTCTGATAAAGGTGTGCTTTTAATTCATGGCTTTGCAGCAGCACCAAATGAATTACTTCCGCTTGCTTACGAACTTGAAAAGTATGGGTTTAGTGTTTATATTGTTAGAGTTGCAGGTCATGGCAGTTCTCTTGAAGATTTTTATAAAACTACTTATATAGATTGGTATAATAGTATTGCAGAAGGCTATAATACACTTGCATCTTTTTGCTCAAAAATATGTATTGCTGGACAATCTAATGGTGGATTATTAGCGACAGCAGCAGCAAACTTTAATAAATGTGATAGTCTTGCTCTTATTGCACCAGCTTATAAAGTTAATATTCCTTTTTTTTCTCTTATTTCTGTGATAAGAAAAATTATAAAAAATATTCCAAGATTTATTAAAGATTTAGAATTTAATTATCCTGTTTTTCCATCAGAACAAACTTATCAGTTAAAACTTTTGCAAGATGAAGTTGCACAATATAAAAAAAATATTAATGTGCCTGTTTTGCTTGCTGTTTCTGAAAAAGATGTATTAATATCACCAAAAGAAGCAGAAAAAACTATAAATGATATGGCTTCAAGTGATAAAACAGTATATACATATAATAATAAAGAATATAATGTTAAACATATTTTAACAGAAAAACATTCAGTAAAAATTATCAGCGATATAGCTGAATGGATAAAGGAGAAAATGGCATAATGTTAGGTATAATTGGGGCTGGCAATATGGCAGAAGCCATAATTGCAGGTATTTTAAAATCAAAAACATTGGATAGCAAAAATATTATTGTATCAAACTATAATAAACATAAAGCTGAAAAGTTATCATCAAAATACGGTGTTTTATCAGGTGATAATATAGATGTTATAAAAAATAGTGATATTATTTTACTGGCAGTAAAACCTTATGCACTAGTTAATACATTAGAATTATATCAAAATGAATTAATAGATAAGGTTATTGTTTCAGTTGCTGCTGGAATAAGTGTAAGTGATATGGAATGTGTAAATACACGGCTTAAAGTAATTAGAACAATGCCTAATACTCCTGTTCAAATATGCAAAGGTGTATTAGCTTATGTATATGGAGCAAACATTTCAGAAGATAATAAAAAATTATTTATCTCTATTTTTTCAAAACTAGGTATGTTTATTGAAATAGATGAAAGTAAGATAGATGCAGTTTCATCATTAACAGGCTGTTCTCCTGCATATATATATCAGATTATAGAAGCTATGAGTGATGCAGGAGTTAAAATGGGGCTTCCACGAGAGCTTGCATTAACTCTATCAGCTATGGCAGTGCAGGGGTCTGGTGGTATGGTTTATGATACAGGTATCCACCCAGCAGTATTGAAAGATAAAGTTACATCACCAGCTGGTTCTACAATTGAAGGATTGGCAGAATTAGAATCAAAAGGGCTGAGAGGTGCAGTAATTTCTGCATTATATAAAGCATATGAAAAAACATTATTATTTTCAAAAAAATAAGGCAGGTAATCTATGAAAAATATTGTATCTACAATAATAGTTTTTGGTTCAATTTTTATATTAATAGTAGCTGGAGCATTTGTATTTGATAAGTTTAATGGGTTTGGTTTAATAGAAAATATGGACAGCTCACTTAACAGCAGTATCAAAAAAGTGCTTGAAAGTGAAGAAGATATTATAAATAATAATCATGAAAAAAACGATAAAGCCGTAGAAAATAATAACTATATAAAAGATAATATATCAGATAATTTAAGCGACAATAGTAGTAAATATATAGAAACGACTGCTGGTGATAATTTATCTAATAATGATAATAAGTCTGGCACTGTAACATTAGATAATATTACATTGGATAACGAAAGCATATTAAAGGATAATAATACAATAGATAATAACAGAATAGATAATAATACACCGTCTGATAATATATCAGACGGAATTGCTATCTAGTTTTTTCAATAGTATCTGGCAGTTCATCATTTGGATAGAAGAATTTATATATCAATGTGATTGTTAGCCATGTAAAAAAGAAGGCAAATACCACATCTGTAAAAAAATGTCTTCCTTGGAAAATCCTTACAAAACCAACTACGGCACCAAAAATAAAGCCAGATATACATAT
>CAMEZN010000040.1 GCA_945947845.1 uncultured Mucispirillum sp.
CAGCAGCAATAACATCTATAATTATAACAGCCATGATTATCCAGTTTTCTTGAAGAAGATAGTAGTTAAAAAGAGCACCTATGATTAATGCACCTATTGTGCCGCCAATTAACCCTTCTACTGATTTACCAGGGCTGACTTTTGGAATAAGTTTGTGTTTACCAAATGCAACACCTGCAAAATATGCAAAAGAATCACTTGCCCATACTACAAAGCATAAGAATAAAACCCATTCATATCCTATCTCTTTTAAAAGAGCCATGAAAGTAAGCATAAATGGCACAAACATTACAGCAAAAAAGTTATATGATACTTCTTCCATAACCTTTTCAACAGGATTAGATGAAAACATTTTTAAAAGAAATAATATAAAAAGAATAACAAAAGCATAAGCAGTAAAAGCTGTAAAACCTAAAAAGTATATAAGAAATGGAACAAGAACTGATGATACCCACATTAATGGAGTATAAAGACGGATATTTTCATTTTTCATGATTTTAATAAATTCATAAGTTCCTAATAAAGAAATTAATGCAATAACAGTTAAAAATATGTGTGAATGTGCTTTAATAATTAAAAGTAATGCAATAGGTATAAGGATTAGTGCAACAATAATTCGCATAACCATTTCTTTTGCTTTTTTGCTGTCCATAATGAACCCTCACTAATTGTTTAACTGTTCGTCAGTTTTTCCAAACCTGCGAACTCGTTTATTAAAATCATCAATAGCCCTGTCAAAATCATTTTCATCAAAATCAGGCCACAGTTTATCTGTAAAATAAAGTTCAGCATAAGATATCCGCCATAACATAAAATTACTTATTCGCTGCTCGCCGCTTGTGCGGATAAGTAAATCTACATCTGGAAGTTCGCTGTTATAAAGATTGTCTCTAATAGTATCTTTTGAAATATCATCAATATTTAAACTGCCCTGCTTAACTTGTTTTGCAATATTTTTCATACAGTCAACAAGCTCGTCCTGAGCACTGTAACTTAAAGCCATATTTAAAAGCAGACCAGTATTATTTTTTGTCTCTTCTTTAAGTTTTAAAAGGGATTGCCTTGTTTTTTCTGGTATAAGCTCATCTCTGCCTGAAAGCACAAAACGAATATTATTTTTAGTAATAGTCTCCCATTCAGATGCAATATATTCATCAAGCAGATTCATTAAAAAAGAAACTTCTTCTTTTGGACGGAGCCAGTTTTCAGCAGAGAAAGCAAATATACTTAATGCTTTTAAATGGTTTTTTGCAGCATGAGTAATAATCTTTTTAACAGCCTTCACTCCCTCTTTATGACCTAAAAAACGAGGAAGCCCCCGTTTTTTAGCCCACCTGCCGTTACCGTCCATAATTATTGCTATATGGAGATTTTCTAAGCCCTTTGGCATTATATCTCCATAACTTCTTTTTCTTTTACAGCTGTAATTTCATCTATTTTTTTAACAGCATCATCAGTAATTTTCTGCACATCATCTTGCAGTTTTTTTGAATCATCTTCGCTTATTTCTTTATCTTTTTCTTGTTTTTTTATTTTATCGTTAGCATCTCTTCTTTCATTACGAATTGCAACTTTTGCATCTTCGCCCATTTTTTTAACAACTTTAACAAGCTCTTTTCTTCTTTCTTCTGTAAGCTGAGGGAAAGGAACACGAATAACTTTACCATCGTTAGATGGATTAAAACCCATTTGACTATTTTGTATAGCTTTTTCAATAGCTGGTATCTGGCTTGCGTCCCATGGTGAGATAGTAACAAGCCTAGGTTCTGGTGCAGAAAGAGAAGCTACACCAGTTAATGGAGTAGGGGTGCCGTAATAATCAACTTTAATATTTTCAAACATAGCAACACTTGCTCTGCCTGTTCTAACACCTTTTAATTCTTCTTTATAAAAGCTGATAGATTTTTCAACTGAATTTTTAAATTCCTTAACAACTTCGCTCATAGATTCTCCTAAATAATATATTATTTACCATTTATTTCACTAGAGTGCCCACCGGCTCTCCTTTAACTATTTTCATTAGGTTATCTTTTCCAAACATATCAAATACTATTAAAGGTATTTTATTATCCATACACATGCTTATTGCTGTTGCGTCCATAACTTTAAGACCTTTTGTAAGCACATCAATATAGCTTATCTCATCATATTTTGCAGCAGATGAATCTTTTTTAGGGTCAGCAGTGTATACTCCATCTACTTTTGTAGCTTTCAGCACAACATCTGCATTAATTTCTGATGCTCTAAGTGTTGCAGTAGTATCTGTTGTAAAATAAGGGTTTCCAGTCCCCCCTGCAAATATAACTACTCTTCCTTTTTCTAAATGCCGCATAGCTCGCCTTCTTATGTATGGTTCTGCAATCTGTCTCATTTCAATGGCAGACTGCACTCTTGTTTCTATGCCGTTCATTTCAAGAGCATTCTGCACAGCAAGGCAGTTTATAACTGTTGCCAGCATGCCCATATGGTCTGCTGTAACCCTGTCCATTCCTTTTGCAGCAGGTGATACACCGCGGAAAATATTGCCCCCACCAATAACAATGCCTATTTTAACACCTAAATCATAGATAGGTTTTATTTCTGATGCTATAAATTTTACAGTTTCTGCATCAATTCCATACTGAGCACTGCCCATTAAGGCTTCGCCGCTTAATTTTAATAATATTCTGTTATACTTTAATTCCATATATACCTCCGCTGCATTTAAACATTTTAGAATACTATAATAATAGAATATAATCAAGTGGAATAATTTTTTATACAAGTATTGTTTATTCCTAAAATTTTTCTTGACATTTTGCAATCGGGGGGGGGTATGATGAGCCATTAAATCTGAAAAGGAGGTGTTATATGGCTGACAAAATTAAGCCAGAGGATAATGTATCAAATATGCAAAATCCTAATCCTGATACTAAGGGCATAAATGCACAGTTTAAAGCAGCTCAGGACAACAGGTCAAATCAGCTGAATCCTAATAATCCAGCATACTGGAAAAGCAGGGGAATTGAGCCTGAACATAAAGATAAAGATAAAGCTGATAAATAGTTAAAGCATAATTTCTTTTATGCTACTTATATCTTAACAAGGGGAATGAAATGAAACTTAAATTATTAACTACTGCATTATTATTTGTTATGATTGCAGGCTGCTCAACAGTTGTGCCTGTAAACTCTACATTACCTGTAACAGTTACACTGTCTGCAAATGATTTAAAAATAGGTGATAAAATTACTCACTCAATACCATATAATAAAAAAGACCCTAATATATATGCAAAAGTGTATAGAGAAGCTCTTCTAAAATCTGGCTATGATTTTATACTTCTTCCACAGTATGAAATAAAAGATTCTGTTTTTAAAAGCACTATTACAATTATTGGTTATGGTGCAAATGTAAAAAGATAGTATTTATAAAGTATTTGAATGTATAAAAGCGGGTTTTTATGCCCGCTTTATATATTAATGAATTAAGTTAAACAGTCTTGAAAATCTAGGTCCGTTTTCTCCCCATGACCAGTATATAATAAATGCTTTTCCTACAATCGCATCTTCTTTTACATATCCCCAAAAGCGGCTGTCTGCACTGTTATCCCTGTTATCGCCCATCATAAAATAAAAACCTTCCGGCACAGTAAATTTTTCTACATTATCAGCTATTTCAAGGTGGTAGCCTTCTTCAAACCGCACATAGTCTGGCTCTAATTTTTCACCATTTCTATAAACTACCTTATCTTTTATTTCTATAACATCGCCCGGAACACCTATAACCCGTTTAACATAATCTATTTTTGGATTAAGTGGGTATTCAAATACAACAATATCATCATGCTCTGGTTTTGAAAATTTATAAGAAAGTTTATTAACCAGTATAAAATCACCTATTTGGAGAGTATCAAGCATTGAGCCAGTTGGGATAGTATATACCCCTAAAAAGAAAGTCCTGATAAATATTGCTATTACAAATGCAACAACAATACTATCTATAATCTCTTTTGAAGAACTTTTTGGTTTTTCTTCGTTATTTATATTTTTTTCTTTTTCGCTCATACTATTTGTCTTCTCCTATTCGCAGCACTGCTAAAAATGCTTCCTGCGGCAGCTCAACAGAGCCTATTTGTTTCATTCGTTTTTTACCTTCTTTTTGTTTCTCTAACAGTTTTCTTTTACGAGTAATATCTCCGCCGTAACATTTTGCAATAACATCTTTCCTAAATGCTTTAACAGTGCTTCTTGCTATCACTTTATTTCCAATTGCTGCCTGAATAGCAACTTCAAACATCTGCCTTGGAATAACTTCTTTCATTTTTTCAACTAACTCTCTGCCTTTATAGTCTGCTTGGTCTCTATGCACAATAATAGATAAAGCATCAACAGGTTCTTTATTTATAAGAATATCAAGTTTCACAAGTTTACTTTCCCTGTATTCTGCAAACTCATAATCAAAAGAAGCATACCCCCTTGAACATGATTTTAATTTGTCATAAAAATCCATTACTACTTCCATAAGTGGCAGCATATATTCTAATATTACACGGCTTTGTGATAAAAATTTCATATTAGTCTGCCAGCCCCGTCTTTGCTGTAACAGTTGTATAACTGCACCAACATATTCTGATGGCAATATTAAAGTGGCAGAAATGTATGGTTCTTCTATTTTTGTATAATTATTTGGGTCTGGTAAGTCGGCAGGATTATCTACTTCTACACAAGTGCCGTCAGTTTTATATATCTTATAGATAACAGTAGGTGCAGTAGATATCAGGTTTAAGTTAAATTCTCTTTCAAGCCTTTCCTGCACAATCTCCATGTGTAAAAGCCCAAGGAACCCGCACCTAAATCCAAAACCTAAGGCAGCAGAGCTTTCTGGTTCAAATGTGATAGCACTGTCGTTTAAAATAAGTTTTTCTATTGCATCTCTAAGGTCTTGATACTGGTTTGGGTCAATAGGATAAAGCCCGCAGAAAACAACAGGTTTTACATTCTTGAAGCCCGGAAATGGGTCTTGTGTAGGGTTCTTTGCATGGGTTACTGTATCGCCTATTTTTACTTCATGCACATCTTTAATGCTGGCAGAAATAAAACCTACTTCTCCCGGTCCTAATTCTTCCATTTGTGTAGCCTGTGGCAGAAACTTACCTATTTCTATAATTTCATATTCTTTCCCTGTTGCCATAAACTGGACTTTATCACCTTTTCTAATAATACCGTCCATAACACGAATAAGAACAATAATGCCGCGGTAAGAATCATACCATGAATCAAAAATCATAGCTTTTAAATTTTTATCTGGGTCTCCTTTTGGAGCTGGAACTTGTTTAACAATAGCTTCAAGTATTTCTTTTGTGCCAATATTTTCTTTTGCACTGGCAGGTATTGCTCCGCTTGCATCTATACCGATAGAATCTTCAATTTCTGCTTTTACTCTCTCCACATCAGCAGAAGGCAGGTCTATTTTATTAATAACTGGTATAAGTTCTAGATTCTGGTCAACTGCCATAAAAGTATTAGCAATAGTCTGGGCTTCTACACCTTGGGAAGCATCAACAACCACTAATGCACCTTCACATGCTGCTAAACTTCTTGAAACTTCATATGTAAAATCCACATGTCCGGGAGTATCAATTAAGTTTATAATATAGTTATTACCGTCATCAGCTTTATAGTTTAAGCATACTGTTTGGGCTTTAATTGTAATACCGCGTTCTCTTTCTATATCCATAGAATCAAGAACCTGAGCTTTCATCTGCCTTTTTTCAAGTGCACCTGTATATTCTATAAGCCTGTCTGCAATAGTAGATTTACCATGGTCAATGTGGGCAATAATACTAAAATTACGAATAAATTCTGTCCGCATTCCTTTTCCTGTCCTTAATATATCTGTATTGTTAGTAGTTATTTTTATCAGAAAATATTGTTTTTAGCAATAAAAAAGGATAAGTTGAATTTAAAATCTATGTATATTATATTTTATATAAATATAGTTATTGATAAAATTTTAAATTATAACACATAATATTAGTTAGTAAATTTATTGAAATAATGTAAATAAGTAATTAATATTACAATTCAAATAAGTATAATAGTTATTGGTAAATTTAAGCAACCATTGATATATTATTTTTAAAAGAATACATAATATATACTACAATTTGTTTATAAATATAATGATTAAATATGGTATAAAATTATTTAATAACCTTGTCTAATATATTATTATCTAAATCATTAATGTTATATATATGTTCCATATATTGAAAGGTTTCTTTTAAATTGTTTTTTGCTTTTGTCCAACCTAATCCATCAGTTATCCACATGAATGTAAAATTTTTTAAATTGATAGTTTCTTTTGCTATTTCTTTATAACTTCTTGCAGTTTCATTAAGTTTTGAACCAGAACTATTATAAAAATTAACTTCTATTGCATAAATATGATTCTTTTTTTTGATTACAAAGTCAAATGTTTTATTTGCATTTTTTTCTAATATATTTGATAAATTAATATGAAATTGCTTATAAATATCAATCGTATCTATTTGACTAAAATATGTTATATTTTTTTCATATCCAGCTGCTTGAATATAGCTTTCTACAAGGTTTTCCATAACCTTACCTGTTCTATTTTTCCGTGCATTTGAGTCTAGTCCTACTTCAACTCCTGTGATATAGTCTTGTAGAGATTTAACTTTTGAATTTGAGAGTAAATTGAAAAGCCCAGTTTCATGCATAAATTTAATATATATGTCAATATTCTCTTTATTAAACTTTGTAAAATTAATTAAATTTTTTCCTGTATTATCATTTATTATTATTTCATATTGACGTGTAGCTAGTAATATTGGAATACACCGTAATGTATCAGGATACTTATTTAAGATGTTTTTAAATTCTTTTTCTATATTTTTACTACCTATCAAAGAATTTAATATATGTAACTCTACTTTGATTTTTTCAATATTTGCATATATTTTTTTAAAATCAGTAAAAAAATCATAAGTATAAATACTATCATTGAATGTTTTAAACCAGTTTTCAAAATTTCTCATTATATTACCTCAATAGTTACTAATTAGTAATTCACTAATATGTCCTCTATTGTTTCCTTTGCTATTAATCATTCGTGGTGCAGTAATTCTCGTAATTTTTTTAGTATAGTAAAGATTATCAAAAAACATATCATTTGAATCAATATTATGAGGGTCTGAATTACTTAATAATATATATGCTCCTTTCTTTTCTACTTTTTCAATAAATTTAGCTAGGTTAATCTGTTCAGTATCATCAAAATTATTGTCTGAATATGATATAAATGAAGATGTATTTGTTAATGGTCTATATGGAGGGTCAAAATATATAAATGTTTTTTCATCTGCAAAGTCGTAAACATTAATATAACTTCCGGCAATAATATCTATATTTTTAAGTGCCAATGCAATTGAAGATATGTTTTCTAAGTTATAAATTTTTGGATTTTTATACTTACCAGCAGGAACATTAAAAATATTATTTTTATTTACTCTATATAATCCATTGAAACATGTTTTATTTAAGAATATAAATAATGCGGCTTTGTATACATCATATTCATTAATCATATTATTATATACTTCTCTTTTTTGATAATAAAAGTCATTCTGTTCGTTTATATTAAGCGATAAATATTGATTTGTAATAAAAGAGAGTATTTCTAATAATTCATTATGATTATATTTAATTGTATTGTATGTATTTATAAGGTTTTTATTGATATCACTTATGTAAATTTGTTCTAATTCATATGAAGAGATAATATCAAATAAAACCGCACCACCACCAACGAAGGGCTCTGCATATTTAGTGATATAGGAACCAAGACCTTGTGGATACATTCTACGTATTTGTGGAATAAGCTGTCCTTTACCTCCTGCCCATTTTATAAAAGGTTTAAGTTGCATTATAAGTCCTTAATTAAAGATTTAATATTATTGTATAATACATGTCATTTTTTAGCAATAAAAAAGGATAAAATATATATTATGACAAATAAAATGTAGTATAATATTTTAAGACTCTTGTTCTGGACTATCCAAAAAAGCTATACATATCATTTCATAGCGAAGTGATTGATTAATATCTGTATTTCTTTTTAAAATTACACTCATTATTTGAATCATTTTATTATAAATTTCATCATCTAACTCTGCAACTCTGTATTTAACAGCATCACAAAGGCAGGCAAGCAGATGTTCAAAGAAAAGCTGTTTATTGCCTTTTGTTCTGTATGCTATAATATCTTCATTGCTGTATAGCTCATTTCCCTTGAAAAAAGCAATCATTTGATACTGCAAAGGAATTTTAGACAAGAATGAAAAAGCAGACATCATTTCATCATCTGTTATTTCATTTAAATCATTTTCATAATTAATTACTGCTTTTGCAAGTTCTAGTGTAGTAAGCATTCTTATTTCATTATCTTTTGCTAATAATTCTGTAACTGCATCATTATTTTCCATTTTTCTACCTATTAAAAAAGCCCTTATCTTAGATAAAGGCTTTATTTTATGTTTTATGCTGTTTTAATATATCCTATGCACCAAGTGTTTGCAGTTTTTGTCTTGCAAGAGTCGCTGGCTTAGATTTAGGATATTTTTTTAGTAAATTTTGGAAAGTTGCTACTGCTTCCTGCTTGTTACCTTGTTTTTCCTGCACATAACCAATTTTTAACATAGCATCAGGAATTTTATTTGATTTAGGAAATTTATTTATAACATCTTGGAAAGAAGTCATAGCATTTTTCATATCATTAACAGAGTAATAAGTTTCACCTATCCAGTATTGAGCATTGCCAGCAAGCTGGTCTTTTGGATATTTTTTTATAAACTCTTGAAATTTAGCCCTTGCTTCACTGTATTTTCTTTGTCTGTTTAACTCAATTGCATAAGAATAAAGGCTGTTTTTAGCAGCACCAGAATCTTCTATTACTACTATTTGTGGAGATTCTGCCTGTGCAGCAGGTGCTTTTTCATCAAGTATAATAATATTATTTAATGGTGCAGAATCACCTTTTGATGTAGTTGTAGAGCTTACATTTTTACTGTTTGAATCCTGCATTGGAGAAGCTGTTGCTCCTTTATTGCCTTTTAAAACTAATATTTCATTGTTAAGATAAGCTATTTCTGAACGAAGTTCTGCAATAGCATCAGCATTTGTTGTAACATCATTTTGCAGGTTGCCATTTGCAGACTGCACATCTTCCATGCTCATTTGTGTATCTGTTAAAGATTTTTGAATAACAACAAGCTCTTCGTTAATATTTGTTAAGCTTTTCTTAACAGCATCACCACCAGAAGATGCACACGATGCAGCAAGTAATGTAATAAATGCAGATAATAATACTTTTTTCATTAATATACCCCTAATTATTGTTGTGCTAT
>CAMEZN010000041.1 GCA_945947845.1 uncultured Mucispirillum sp.
AAGTATATTTTCTTTCAGGAAGAGAATATATGTATTTTGCTGCTGCAACAGCTTGTGCAATTCCTGATAAGTTATCATTAGCCATTGATGGGTGGCAGATATATGTAGAAATTAAAATTTCTTCATCTTGCATACCATTAATAATAAGTTCACCATATGTAATAGAACCTTCTTTATTAAATGAGCTGTCTATATATATATGATATAGTTTGTCTGGATTATTTCTAAGGATTTCTCTTTGCCTGTGAGTAAGACAAAAACCCCATCGTTTTTTATAATATGATGTAGTATAAGGGACTGCATCAATATCATTTTCTAATGAATATAAATACTTATCAAGCTCATAAAAAGGTAAAATTATATCCACAGGCTCTGAATACCCAAGGATATGCAGATTATTTTGCTTGAAATCTATTATTTTTTGACCGTTCTCATCTTCAATATAAGCATCATTTATATTCCATTCATCTGGTGTGTTCCAGTCAAAAGTCTCAGGGTTATCTTTAATTGAATATTCTTTTATTTTAAGTTCACCAAGATAATTTTCTTTTAAATAATTAAGTGTTTCTCTATTGCCATTACCAGATAAACTACGGTTAATATAAAACAGGTCTTTTATAATATTGTATATTTCATTCATATGTGAATTATATAATAAAATATATAAAAATCAATATCTAATATTATATTAAAGATTAAAATTAAAAGAATTGCAAAAATAATAATATGTTGCTATACTAATTATTATTTTATTAGGAGAGTAGTATGAATAATTCATGGGAAAAGTTTTATAAAGAAGTGGGTGAAAATGCTATGATGAAATATCCATTTGCAATAGTTATGAAATTAATCTCTTATTATATAAATCATAACCCACATATTAATGTAAATGAAATAAATATTTTAGAATTAGGATGTGGATCGGGAGTTAATTTAAAATATGCTGCAGAGTTAGGTTGTAATGTTTATGGTATTGATATATCTAAAACTGCTATTAATTATGTCAAAAAAATGTTTAAAAATAATAATTTGCATGGTTATTTTCAAGTTGCATCTGTTGATGAGTTGCCTTTTGAAAAAAATTTTTTCAATATAATTATTGACCATGGAGCATTAGTATGTGTAAATGAGAAAGTATATATCAAAGCCATAGAAGAGTTATATCGAGTTATAAAGACACAAGGTGTTGCATTATTAACACCATATTCTGAAATAAGTAGTAAATTTCTGAAATTGTATAAAGATAATAATGATACCAATAATTTTAGGTATAAAAATAAAGATATATTTATTAATAATATAGGACTTTATAGAGTTATAGATATTTTAAACAATCGATTTAAAGTTGTTTATTTAAGTAGAATAGATAGAACAATGTATGATATTTCTAATGATAATAAAATCATTACTAATATGGATACTGAATGTATATATGAAATATTTATTGAAAAAATTTAATTATAATGCTTTAATCGTGTGTTAAAGGCATTATTTTATCTATCCCATTTTCTTTGTAATATAGAATAGAGTATAGTCCTGTTTTGATATAATTATTTTTATTATAATAATTAATCATGTAGGTATTGTCTTCTCTTACAAAAAAAGATACAAATTTAGCATGTTTGTACAATCTATCAAGAGTGATATATAACAATGTTCCAAAAGTAGTATTTCTATATTCTTCTTTAATACTTGCTAGCATAGGATAAAGCTGACCGTTTAAATGTGTATAGATTGCAAACCCAATAATATCACCATCGTTATCAACTACTATGACATTATTATTATCAATATAATATATAATTTCTGATATTGTCATGTTAATATCAATATATTTATTAAAAGATTTAAATATTAAATCAATAATTTTATGGCGGTCAGCATGTTTTGCATATCTAATATGCTTAGGTAGTTTAAATTTATTATTAATATTGTCCATTTTTTTATGAAAATTAACTATTTTCCCATATTGTTGAAAGCCATTTTTGGTAAGAGCAATATCTTCATTCATTATATCATTTTTACTTAATATTTCACAGGTTAAAATTGTTTTGGGTAATTTAATACGATTTAAATCCATTGCTAAATCATTATAATTTGTAGAAAAATAATATAATTTATAAAAATTATGTAATTCTAATAGTATGATAATCGTATTATTAGCTTTGTAAAAGAATAATAGTTTATCATTAATATATAAACTTTGTTTTTTGCTTGAAATGAAAAAATTCGTTATAAATCCTAGTTGTTTACTTTTAACCCAATTAATGAAATCTTGAATTTGTTCTAGGCTATAAATTAATTGCATCATAATTTTACAATGTTTTATTTATTTTTACTAATTTTTCGATAGCTTCTATATTTGTAAAATTATCTGGGGTAATATTTTTACTATTAATAGATATAGTGAATTCTTTTTCTAAATTATCAACTAAAAGAACAATATAAAATGAATCTAAATATCCATCAAGAATAAAATTTGAACTTTCATTAAAATCTAATTCTGGTCTTATAGATTGTAATATTTCTAATATCTTACCATTCATATTAGTATCCTAAATATTGTTTTTTTAAATATTGTCTATCTATTTTACCATTGGCTGTTAATGGCATCTCTTTTATATATATGATTGTTGTTGGTATAGCATATAGGGGAATAAATTGCAACAAATATTTTCTAATAAATTTTATTTCTATTGCTGTTTGTGCACTATAAAACATTGTAATTTCTTTTTTAATATCATTATATAATACACATATGTTAGCAATTTCTTTAATAGAGGCAGCCGCAGTTTCTATTTCGCCTAGTTCTATCCTATAGCCATTATGCTTAATTTGGAAATCTTTTCGTCCTATACATATAATTTCTCCATATTTATTATAATATCCTAAATCACCAGTTTTATATATTAATTCATTATATGAAGTATTCAATGGATTTTGAATAAATACTTCACTGGTTTTTTCTTTATTATTATAATATCCCATTGATAAGGAGATACCTCTAACACATATTTCACCAATTTCATTTTCTTTGACTAGTTGATTTTTAGTATTTAAGATGATAATGTCTGTATTATTACATGCTTTGCCGATTGGTAATAATTCTTCATTTTTAAATTCTCGATCTACGATATAAAAAGAACAAACGTCTGTTATTTCTGTGGGACCATATAAATTTGCATATAAAAGATTAGGATAATGTTTTCTCCAAATATTTAATGCTTTATTTGGCATAATTTCTCCACAAAATAAAACTTTATTTAGTGATAGATTCTGATGTTCTTCTAATAAGCAAGAGTGTGCAATTTTAATAAGTGCAGAAGGTACCCAAAATATTGTTGTAATGTTTCTATTTTTCAATTCAGTTAGTAGATTTTCTACAAAGCCAAATAATAACTCATTAAGTATATGCAAATGACAGCCAATTTTTAAGGTAGTATATATATCTAATATAGAATTGTCAAAATAAAGTGGTGCTTGATTGCCTATTGTATCTGTTATAGAAAATGTGAAAGTATCTGTTATCCAGTCAATATAATCAATCACAGATTGATGATTAATAATTACTCCTTTTGGTATTCCTGTTGAACCTGATGTAAATAATATATATAAAGGGTCTGTACTAATTTGTTTATTTCTGATTTCATTAATTGCAATTTGATTTATAGGGTATGCAATCATACTAGAATCAGTAATAATAATATTTTTATTATCTATAAAATGTATTAATTGCTTTGTATTATTATTAACTATAATTAGAATTGGCTCTAATGTATTTAATATATTTTTAATTCTTTCTTCTGGCTGGGCAATATCAATAGGTACATATATATTACCACTATATGTAATACCATGAAATATAGTTAATGTATGAATTGTTTTTGGCAAAAGGACTGCAATAGGTTTATTTTTACTAGAATGTGTTTTATCTATTATAAAAGAGGCTATTTGTTTGCTAGAATAATTAATCTCTTTATATGTTAAGGCTGAAGTACTATCACTATACCCTATTTTATCCGGAAATAGTTGTGATGTATTTTCTAAATATTCTAATACATTTTTTTGCATAATATCTCCATATGTTTAAATGATTGCATTATCTAATTAGATATACTACAATATATTATGTTTTTATTCAAGATTTATATGTAGGCAGGTTAATTTTATGTATGTTAAATATACTAAATATTTTGACAAATTTAATTTTGATGAATATGATGTAATATTAATCTATTCTGATTTAGTGTCTATTATACAGAATAGTATTAAAATTGAAGGTAATTTTGATGGACAGCAATTTTTAGATAGTATCAAAGTGAATATTAAACCATATCAAACATTATTAATACCAACATTTAATTGGGAATTTTGTCATGGTAAAGGATTTGATTATAAGAAAACTCCATCTGCAACAGGTTATCTTGGTAATCTTGCATTAAATGATATTGAGTTTAAAAGAACAAAACATCCAATATATTCTTTTGCTGTATATGGTAAAGATAAAGAAAAATTATATGCTAATGATTATAAAAGTGCTTTTGGAAAATATTCAGTTTTTGCCTATATGTATCAAAATAAATCTGTGCAGTTAGGTATCTCTATTAATAGGTCAACAATTGGGCATTATGTAGAAGAGGTATTATTTGGTTCAAAAATACCATACAGATTTTTAAAAACTTTTAAAAATAGATATATAGATGAATATGGTAACCAATCTATGAAAGAATATACAATGTTTGTTCGTGATTATGATAAAAATGTTACATTTCATGCTGAAGAATTTTATAGCTATTTAGTTCAAAAAGGATATACTAAAGAGTATATATATAATGATATACCATTTTATGTAACTGATATAAAAGTTTTATGCGACATTATATATAATGATTTAGAGCAAACAGGTGGCAGTTTGTTTCAAACATATATTGGTCAAAAAGGTATTAAATAAGTTTTATATTTATCCTGACTTTTTAAATTAATAAATAATTTTTCTAAACTATTTTTTCATTATGCCGATATGTAAAATACAAAGCAGAAGAAAAATAAAAAACTTAAAATTTTTTCTAAAGTTTTATAATCTATTTGACGATACTGCTTATGTAGGGAGCTTACTCTAATAAATAAGCCGCTTTTGACCCATAAAGGCACTAGCAGGTTTAAGAGAAGCTGCCTTAAAAATAAGAAGATACTGAAACAATCAGGTCGGCATGACGAACAATTCTTTAATCTTTTAAATCGTATGTCGACAAACTGGTCAAAAGACCAAGGAGAAGACATTATGAGAAAAGCGATTTATAAGATTTCTTAAAATTCAGAAGAAATCATAACCGACCAAAAATGCAAGGACAAATTTTAATTTAAAATTAATTAAAAATTTAACAAAAGGAATTTCGGGCAAGGAAGCCCCGCAGTAAAGCACTTACACGGAGGTATGTCATGGCTTTATCAATTTATAATAATGTGACCAGCTTAGGTGCACAGAAATATTTAAACATTGCAAATAATGCACAAACAAAATCATTACAAAGATTATCCTCAGGATTAAGAATAAATACTGCAGCAGATGATGCTTCAGGACTTGCAATATCAGAAAAATTACGTGGCCAAATCAGTGGTATGAAAAGAGCCAGCATGAATGCACAAGACGGTATATCATACTTACAAACTGCTGAGGGTGCTATGTCATCTGTTACTTCTATGCTTCAACGTATGCGTGAGCTTGCAGTTCAAGCAGGTAACGGTATATATACAACTAACGACAGGGAAATGTTACAGTTAGAAGTAGACCAGTTAAAAGACGAAATTAACCGTATTTCCCAAACATCAGAATTTAATACTAAAAAACTGCTTGACGGAAGCGGCACCGCTTTATGGGGCTCCACAGAAAAATATTTAGGTGCAGTAGTTAAAGGTCCAGAAGTTGCAGAAGGTAACTATAAAGTTGATACTTCTGTTCAACCGGGTCAAAATAATGTTTATAAATCACAAATTATGCAGGTAAAAGATGGTGTATTAGTTGCAGAAGTTACTAATGCAAACCCAGCTTCTGCTTCTGTTACTAGTGTTAGAGAACCAGAAAATATACCTGTTACTAATACAGCTGGTATGACTATAACTGTTAAAGGGCAAACTGATACAATAGATGATGCTTCAAATGCAACACATACATTATCAGCTATGCAGACTTATCATGGTGCAGAAGGCAGTCAGTCTAACTGGAGAGTTTCATCAGCTACTTTTACAAATAATAATAATACAATGTCTGGTTATTATGAAGTAGAGATAGTAGGCACTACTAATGGCATAGTAACTGGTGGTTTTACATACCGTTATCGTTATATGGATAGTAAAACTGGTGAAATGAGTGCATGGGTAGAAGGCACAGCAGCAGCTACTGCAACAGCAACAATAACTTTAAATAGTGGAGAAAATGCTGGTGCACCAATGGAATTCAAACTTCCAGGTGCGGGTTCTACAATTCAGCCGGGAGATAAAATAGTAAGTGTATTTGATGCAAACTCTGATGCTTTTAATGGTGCAGCAAGTGGTTCTGGTTCATTACAAATTGATAACGGTCCAGTTTTAACATATTCTGCAGCAGGAAGTTTAGTGAAAGCAGATAATGGTGATGAAAAAATTGATTATAATGAAATTAAATATCATATGGCAACAATGGACCCAAAAACTGGTGTTGTAGATTATGGCAGCTTAACAGTAGAATTTAGAGAAGGTGAGCCGGGAGCAACTACTCCAACAGCAGGTGTGCTTAATTCTGGTATTACTACTGTAAATGTAAGAGACAGCGGGCCAGCAACAAAAGATACTAAATTATCTGACTTAACTCAGTTTACAAATGCTGATGGGGTAAATATTCTTGCTAATACACAAGAACTTACAATTTATAATCAAGGTAAATCTACAACTATTTATTTAGAACAAGATGATACTATTGAAGATTTTGATAAAAAATTAACAGATGCTTTATTAGAACTTGGTTTAGGTGCAAATGACAGCACATCAGGTGGCAGAACTGTAAATGAAAGCCTTGTAAGATATGTAAGTAAAGAAGGTGTGCCAAATAGTGATTCATATAAAGCAACAGCAGGAACAAATGAATCAGTTCCGGGAACATTTGTAATACAAACAGCTTCTCTTGGCACAGATAGTGAGTTAGTATTTACTGGCGACCAAAACTTAATGAATGCATTAGGTTTAGCTACAATACAAGAAGGTGTGAATTCAAGTATTGATGTAACAGTTACAGATGCTCACACTGGTAAATTTATAGGCAGTGATAATGTTAATGATGGCAAAGCTAGAAATATCATTAACGGTATTGATATAACAATAGAACAAGATGCAGGTGTTGAACCAGTATGGAATGACAGCACAAAAAGATTTGAATTTAATGCAACAAATGAAGTATCAACAGCTTACCTTCACGTAGTTGATAACCGCACTGAACTCCAAATAGGTGCGAATGAAGGTCAGACTTTAAATATATCTGTTGGCCAGCTTGACACGACTGGGCTCGAAATTGATGATGTATATGTTATGGATATGGAACTCTCCCAAAGGTCTATAACAAAAATTGACAAAGCACTTGAAATATTAAGCTCTACAAGGGCAACTGTAGGTGCTCAAATGAACCGCTTAGAGTATACTATCTCTAACTTAGAAACTGCAAGAGAAAACTTAACAGCTGCAGAATCTAGAATAAGAGATTTAGATATTGCTGAGGAAACAACTAACTTAACTAAAAACCAAATATTAGTTCAATCAGCTACATCTATGGTTGCTCAGGCTAATAAAATACCACAGCAGGCACTTGCACTTCTTCAAGCAATTGGTTAATAAGTAAAAGCCTTTTCTTAGGAAAAGGCTTTTATAAGAGTTGTAATCATATTGATTTTAGAAAAAGCCCCAATAATATAATTACTGGGGCTTTTTTAATGCCTTATATCAGGCTTTTGATTCACATATCAAGTGATTTTAATTTGTGTTTTTCCACATCATTTTAGCAAGTTCAATAATATCTTCTGATGGAAAAGCATCTACTAAATTATCTGCTTTTTCACCATCTAAGTTTTTTATAACATTTTTTAATTCTTTATTAACTTCTTCTACACTTTCAAGTTTAAATTCACTAGAACTTCTATTCATTTGTGCTGAAAGAAGTCGTATATCATAAATATCATTGAAACTCACTTTTTCAACTTTGTTTCGCTCCACTTTTTTATCATTTTGAGACCCGCGGTATGCGGAATCATTTAAGCTTGTATCAATTTTAGATACTTTGTTAATATTATCCATAAGCATACCCGCCCTTGTATATTACCTTAATCTATAATGGTATAAGCAGTTACTTATACCATTATCTTATTATATTATGCTAATAAAGTCATTGCATAATTAGGGATTTGGTTAGCTTGAGCAAGCATAGCAGTAGCAGACTGCATTAATACCTGCTGAGCAGCTAAATCACTAGAAGCAGTAGCAATATCTAAGTCGCGGATACGGCTTTCAGCTGCAATCATATTTTCCCTTGTTGTATTAAGGTTAGTGATAGTGTATTCCAGCCTGTTGATTTGAGCACCTGCTGTTGCTCTTGATTTTGAAATTTGTTCAAGTGCTAAATCAAGTTTAGTAATAGATGACTGTGCATCATCAAATGTTGCAACATTAACATCATCTATACCCATAGATTTTGTATCAAGTCTGCCAATAGATATATCTAATGTTTGGCCTTCATTTGCACCAATTGCAGCTTTTGTTGCATTATCAGTAATATGCAGATATGTGCTGTTTGTGCCGGCTTTTGCTTTAAATTCCATAGTATTAGTTGCTGTATTAAATGAAATATCAGTAGCAGATGATGGGGTAATATCTAAATCAACTCCTTGTATAACATTACGAAGTCTGCCATCAGTGATTGTATCTTCACCAACAAATGCACCAGTATTTGCATTTTGAACAGTTACTGTTAAGGCAGAATCAGTTGCTTTTTGTGTTTGAGTTACACCAAGAGCATTTAAAATACTTTCATCACCAACAAATGTCATATTAGAATCTTTTCCTAATACTGCTCCTTGAATAGTAAATGAACCTGCATTTGCTCCATTAGTTCCATTATTTTCAGTAAACTGTACTAAATTATTATTTACTGTTGCAGCAGCAGAATTATCAGTTGCTGCTCCCATTTTCAGTTGGTCTATAACAGCAGAATTTAATTTATTTTTTAGATCATCTATTGTGTCACTGCCTTCAAGAATAACTTTTGCTACATTACCATTGCCACCATATATGCTGATTTCCTGAGTATTATCAAGAACCATTCTGCCATCTGCATTAGTAAACTGAGAAAGCTGAGAAAGTTTAGTGTATTTTGATGCCACAT
>CAMEZN010000042.1 GCA_945947845.1 uncultured Mucispirillum sp.
ACTATTAAATGGCCAAATTCATTGACAAATACCAGCACTCCTAAAACTATTATTGCTATTATTATATTCATAGTTTATCCTTATTTTAAATTTTTATATAATATTGCAAGAATAATTGAAAAAAGCAATAGAGAAGTAAAAGAATTACATAATATCACTATGATATGATAAACATATGTAAATGTTTTATAAAAAAAGGGCTTAAAATTTCTTTTAAGCCCTTTTTTTATTTATAATAAGTTTTTACTTATTTATCAAATTTATCCATGAAAATGTTGCCAAATCCAGTATCTTCGGTTGTTTCCATTTTTTTCATATATTCTTTTGTTTCTCTTCTTTCAGAATCCTGTAAATATTTTTTGATAGAGAGAATAACTTGTTTTTCTTTGTTATCAGTTTTAATTACTGTTGCAGTAACAGTATCGCCAACATTATACTGCTCTAATGAAGCTTTTGCTGGGTCTAAGTCAGCAGCAGGGATAAAACCTTTCATTTCAAGCGGAAGTTCCACTTCTAAACCCTGTTTATTTACTGCTGTAATTTTTACTTCAACAGCTTTGCCTTGTGGCAGAAGTTTTGTTACTTCTTTCCATGGGTTTGCTTCTAACTGTTTTATTCCTAAACTGATACGCTCTTTTTCTTCATCAATATGTAAAATTTTAGCTTCAATAGTATCGCCTACTTTATAAAGCTCATTTAAATCTGCTGGTTCTTCTCTCCAAGAAATATCCCCTTTACGAACAAGACCATCTAAAAAGCTGCCAAAGTCTACAAATAAGCCAAAATCAGTTATATTTTTAATAGTGCCTTTTACAATAGAGCCTTCTGGATTTTCTTCTTTTAATGTTTTCCATGGGTTATCTATTAAATCTTTAACACTCATGATAACTCTTTTTCTTTCGTTATCATAACCTGTAACTCTGCCTTCAACAATATCTTTTATATTTAAAGTAGATTTTGTATTTTTAAGCCAGCCTATTTCTTCATTTGGAACAAAACCGTCTATCCCCGGAGCAATTTCTACAACATAACCAGCCCTTTTTCTTGCAACTACTGTGCCTTTAACAGTAGAACCTTCTGGATATTTTTTTGCAGCACTATCCCATGGGTCGCTTTGGAGCTGTTTCATACCAACTGCTACTTTATTAGCAGCCTTATCAATTTCTAATATAACAACTTCTACAACATCATTTTCAGATAATAATTTTGCAGGGTTTTTCACTCTGCCCCAGCTCATTTCATTTTTATGCAGAAAGCCGTCAATCCCGCCAAGGCTTATAAATGCACCATAATCTTTTAATGTTTTAACTGCACCTTTGATTTTATCCCCAACATTATATTTTTCAAAAAATTCATTTTTTAATTTTTTTGCTTCTTCTGATAAATACTGACGAGGAGATACTAAAACTGATTGTTTTCTACCGCCATGTGCTTTTAATATTTTTGCAAGCACTGTTTTATGAACAAATTTTGCAGGGTCTATATCTTTTAAATTAATATCAATATGTGTTTCTGGAATGAAAGCTTCTATTTCGCCAACTTTACCACGGTATCCTTTTACTTTTTCTGTGTTAATATATTCAGTAATTTTTACTTCAACAGGTTCTCCGCTGTTTTCTTTTTCTTTAATAGCATTCCAGTCGCCCTTAGCGTTGATTGCTTTTTTAGAAAGAAAAACGCCGTCATTATTCATTTTAACGATGCTAAGTTCTACTTCATCGCCAACTTTCGCTCCTTCTAATTCTGAAACATTAGCTACACCTTCTGTTTTATAGCCAAAGTTAATAAGAGCAGTATCTCCCTTAATTTCTACAATAGTGCCTTTTACTTCTGCACCTGTGTGATATTGCTGGAGAGACTCTTCAAAAAATGACTCAAAATCTTCCATGCGTTCTTCGTTTTGTCTGTTTTCATTACTCATCTTGCGACCTCTAAAATGTATTCACGCACCTTTTCAAGCAGATATGTAGGGGTGCTTGCCCCTGCTGTAAGCCCAACTTTGCTTATACCCTGAAACATTCCAGAATCTAGCTCATCTACTGTTTCAATGTGATAAGTATGTGGACAAATCTCTTTACACAGGTGGTAGAGCCTTGTAGTGTTAGCACTATTTTTACCGCCAACAACTATCATTACTTCCACTTTTGATGCTACTTCAATAGCTGCTTCCTGCCGCTTTTCAGTAGCGGAACATATTGTTCTGGCAATAGAAAGCTCACCGCATTTTGCTTTTAACTTTTCTACTGCCTTTTCAAATATGCTTATACTTTGTGTTGTCTGGGCTAAAAACCCATATTTTTCAACATATTCTAGTGCATCAACTTCTTCTGCACTTTCTATTACTTTATAGGGGATATTAATATAACTGACAATGCCTTTAACTTCTGGGTGGTCAGATTCCCCAAGAATAATTATATAATCACAGCTTTTAGATAATCTTTCTGCTGCCTTTTGTGCTTTTTTCACAAAAGGGCAGGCAGCATCTACAACATTACCTGCATTTTCCAAAAGATAATCTGCTTCTGATTTTTCTATGCCATGGCTTCTTATTACCACAGACATATCCTGTGAAACTTCTTCAAGAGCTTTAATAGTTGCAACTCCTGCTTCTTTTAGCTCGCTTACAACCTGCGGGTTATGTATGATAGGACCAAAAGTTACTACATGTTTATATTCTTTTGCAGCATCTTTTACTATATCAATAGCACGCTCAACTCCAAAACAGAACCCTGCATGTCGTGCAACCATTATTTCCATTAATGCTCCTTTTCAATTACAGTTTATTATTTTATACTAATTTTTTTCATTTGGCAAATAAAATAGAATATTTTATCCTACTTTTTTAGTTTTTATTTTTACAGGCAGTTATCATCTCCCCTATTTTATCTGCCACCTGCTCTAATGAAAGCCCTGTTGTATCAAGTAAAACTGCATCTTCTGACTGTAAAAGAGGGCTTTCTTTCCGTGTCATATCCATTTCATCTCGTTTTTTTATTTCTTCCAGCACTTTTGCATATTCTTCGCTTTGCTCCATGCCTTCCCACTCTTTAAACCGCCTTTTTGCTCTTTCTTCTGGGCTTGCTGTTAAAAATATTTTAATATCAGCATTTGGAAGCACAACAGTCGTAATATCTCTGCCTTCCATAATCACATCGCTTCCTTTTGCAAAAAGCTGCTGTTTTTCTACTAAAATTTTCCTAATATCACTGTTTGATGCAATAAAAGCCACCTTAGAAGAAATTTCTGGTGTGCGGATTTCTTTTGTTAAATCATATAATTTGCCATTATAATTTATAGAAATTTTTTTACCATTATCTTCTAAAATAAATTCAGTATTTTTAGTTTTTTCAACAATATTATCTTCTCCAAAATGAATACTAAGCCATGCGATACTTCTATACATCGCCCCAGTATCTATATATGTTAGAGAATATTTTTCTGCAATTATTTTACATACTGAACTTTTTCCGCTGCCTGCTGGGCCGTCTATTGCTACCTGCATAATATCTCCTTTTATTATTTTTCTTCCAGTGATAACAAATCGCCTATAAAATCAGGATAAGATACATCAAGTGATGCAATATTATCCATTAATACTTTAACACCAAATTTTTTTGCAAGAATTATATTTATCATAGATATTCTATGGTCATCATAAGCTAATAAAGTTGCTTTTTCAGGCTCTTTTGTAAGTGGATATATTTTTAAACCGTCTTCAAACTCTTCTATCTCTGCACCTAATGCCCTGAAATTATTTATTAAAGCATTAATCCTGTCTGATTCTTTTACACGAAGTTCTTTTGCATCTCTAATTTCAAGCGGTGCTTCTCCAAAAAGAGCAATCATAGCTAAAACAGGTATCTCATCAATCATATTTGCAATAATATCACCGCTTACTTTTCCACCTTTTATTTTAGCACTTTTGACATAAATATTACCTATCGGCTCATACTCATCACTTGTAATTTCATATTTAACATCAACTCCTAAATCTTTTAATACCTGTAAAAGCCCTGTCCTGCTAGGATTTAAGCCACAATTTTCTATAACTATCTCAGAACCTTCAAAAATAAGACCTGCACCTATATAAAATGCAGCAGAAGAAAAATCAGCAGGAATATCAAGCTTTGTCTGATGTAAATCGCCGCCATAAACTGTTATTTTACCACTATTATTTTCGCATTTTATACCAAAAGCCTGCAACATTCTTTCTGTATGGTCTCTTGTTGCTGTTTTCTCAATATAAGAGACTGACCCTTCTAATTGAACACCCGCTAAAAGAACTGCACTTTTTACCTGAGCAGATTTTGTTTCAGCAGTAATCTCCCCCGCTTTCATATTCCCCGGAAGAATTGTAGCTGGCAGCAGATTATTATTATCTTTTGCTTTAATATTTGCCCCAAGCTTTGTAAGTGGATTAATGACTCTTGCCATAGGCCTGCGAAGTAATGAAGCATCACCTGATAAAACTGAATAAAATTTATTTGGTGCAAGCATACCCATAACTAAACGAGCAGTTGTGCCTGAATTATCACAGTTTAATATGTCATAAGGTTCTTTAAAATTTCTAACACCTTCTGAATGTATAAGCAGCCTTGAACGTTCATTTACTATATTTACACCAAGCTGCTGCATAATATTCATAGTGGCAAGAGTATCTCTTGATATAAGCGGATTTCTTACAACAGTAACACCATCAGCCATACTGCCCATAATTACCGCCCTGTGTGTAATAGATTTATCTGCTGGAACTTTTATATTTCCTTTAAAACATTTACATTTATCAAATGTAATCATATATAACTCCTTAATGAAAATTTTTAAAACTGAAAATCAAGTATCATAAATGAAAAAATCAACTGCTAATTTTCAGCCTGTCCAGAACCAAATAATGTGATTTATATGTATTCTGCACTATATTTAATAATTAATTTTTATTTAAAAGGTATTTTTCCATAAACTCCATTAGTATTTATAATCTTATGCAGTATGTAAATACCTGTTATTTTTTACATTCTTAATATATTATTTTATATTTATTAAAGTTTTCGTCTTTCACCGCTTACTTCTTCTATCTTCTCAAAAAGCATTTTATGGTTATCTTCTTTAATCATATTTTTCCATTCAATAATATCTTTTTCTAAGTTTTCTACACATTCAAGCAGAGCTTTTTTATTATCCATAAAAATATCGCTCCACATCTGAGCATCACTTGCAGCAATTCTAGTAAAATCCCTAAACCCGCCGCCAGCAAATGACAAGGCTTCCTTATTCTTTTTTAAAACTGTATCCATAAGACAAAAAGATATTAAATGCGGCAGGTGGCTCACATTGGCAAAAATAGTATCATGCTCATAACTTGTCATACGGCATACCTGCATATTAATAGACTTATGCAGCTCTATAAGAGCATTATCAAGCTCTTCATATCCCATAGAAGTTAGTATGTGTTTTGCACCGTTATATAAATCTGCTTCTGAATTTATAAACCCGCTGGTTTCTTTTCCTTTGATAGGGTGTCCGCCGCAAAAATAAAGGTTATTATTTTTAGCTGCTTCTAAAATAGTTGTTTTTGTGCTGCAACCATCAGTTACAGCTTTTTTATATCCCGCCTGCCCCAGCATATTTATAAATTTAACAGCTGATTTAACAGGCACACATATATATATTAAATCAAGGGGGAAATTAATAAATTTTTCAAACTCATCAGTTACCCCTTCAAATAAACGGCTTTCCACTGCCTGTATAAGCACAGTTTTATTTAAATCAAAACCGTAAATTTTTATACCCTTGCAGGCAAAGGCTTTGGCAAAAGAACCGCCAATCAAGCCTAAACCTGCAATACCTATATTTTTAAACTGCATCTTATTTTGCAATTTCCTTGCCTACTGCTTTTGCAATTATTTCTACTTTATCTATTACTTCACAGTATTGGTCTGGTGTTAATGACTGGTCGCCGTCACTTAATGCCTCATCTGGATTTGGGTGCACTTCTATCATTAACCCGTCAGCTCCTGCTGCAACAGAAGCAAGAGCCATAGGCCCTATACATTCAATTCTGCCTGTTCCATGGCTTGGGTCTACTATTACTGGAAGGTGAGATAAATTTTTGATAGCTGGCACACAAGATAAATCTAATGTGTTTCTTGTATATGTTTCAAAAGTTCTTATACCTCTTTCACAAAGAATAATATTAGAGTTGCCTTCTTTTGCAATATGTTCTGCTGCTAATAAAAATTCTTTAATAGTTGCACTCATACCCCTTTTTAAAAGCACTGGTTTTTCCTGAGCACCTACTTCATGAAGCAGACGGAAATTTTGCATATTTCTTGCACCTATTTGTATAATATCTGCATATTCTGAAACAATATCTAAATCTCTTGGGTCTGTAAGCTCTGTTACAACAACCATACCAAACTCATCAGCTGCTTTTCTTAAATAGATTAAACCTTCAGGCCCCATTCCTTGAAATGAATATGGGCTTGTGCGAGGTTTATATGCACCACCTCTTAATATTCTTGAACCTTTTGCACTAGTCCTCATAGCAACAGTTCTTGCCTGCTCTAAACTTTCAACAGAACATGGACCGCTCATAATAGCAAGCTCTTTGCCGCCTATTTTAACTCCTTTTACATCAATCACAGTATCTTCTTTTTTAAATTCACGGCTTACAAGTTTATATGGTTTTGAAATAGGTATTATTTCATCAACCCCCGGAAATGTCTGCACCTGTTTGCCTTTTAAAAGTGATTCATCACCTATTGCTCCAATAACTGTTCTTTCTACCCCTTCAGAAATAGTTAACCTGTAACCACATGATGTTAAGTGTTCAGTTAAATTGCCTATTTCCTGTTTTGAGGCATCGTGTTTCATTACAATAATCATAATATAACTCCCAGAATTCTTTATTATTTATTTAAAACTTTTTTTTAATGAATTAATAAATATTTTATTTTCTTCTTCTGTTCCTATGGACAGACGGATATATTCTTTTAATCTGCTGCCGCCTAAAAACCTGACGATTACACCTTCTTTCAATAAATCATCAAAAACTTTTTTACCATCGCCTACTTTTATAAGCATAAAGTTTGTGTCAGTTTTCACATACTCTAAGCCCATAGCTGCAACTTCTTTATATATATATTCTTTACCTGCTTTATTTAAAGCAACAACTTTTTTAATGTGTTCTTGGTCTTTTAAAGCTTCTGCACAAATAATTTGAGCAGCAGAGTTTACATTAAACGGCGGACGAATCCTGTTTATTAATGATATACACTCTTTATCTGCCACAAGATAACCGCACCTGATAGATGCAAGCCCGTATGCTTTTGAAAAAGTTCTCATAGTCATAAGGTTATTATACTTTTTCATAAGTGCAAATACATCTGGGTAATCCCCTTCTGCAAACTCAATATATGCTTCATCAAGCACCACAAGCACATCAGGTGATAACTTATCCATAAAATCAGTAAATGCTTTTTCACCAAATAAAGTACCTGTTGGGTTATTAGGATTTGCAAGCATAATAAACCGTGTTTTTTCATTAACAGCATTTAAAATATTTTCAAAATTAATTGAAAAATCGCTGTTGGTTTCCACCCACCTGCAATTTGATTTTAAACCGCGGGCAAGCAGTTCATATTCAGAAAAAGAAGGGCTTGGTGCAAGTGCATGGGTATCACTTGTTAAAAATGCCATATATAAAAGCTGGATAATTTCATCACTGCCTGCACCACATACAATATTATCTATATCAACATTATGAAATGCTGCTATCTCCTGCCTTAAATAATAGCTGTCTCCTATTGGATATCTTGTTATTTCTTTTTCATACTCTTTTAAAGCTGCCAAAGCTTTTGGGCTTGCACCATAAGGGTTTTCATTAGAAGCAAGTTTTATAACCTTTTCTATCCCCAGCTCTCTTTGCAGCTCTTTAACAGGCTTGCCCGGAACATATGCAGATAATTCCAAAAGCCCGTCCCATACTAACGATTTATAATCTGCCATATTTAAAATTCTCCTTTTGGATATGAGCCTAATACTTTTGCAATAGGCGTCTTCTCTATAAATTCATCTAATACTTTCTTTATTTCAGGATTGTCTTTATGACCATCTATATCTGTATAAAAAAGATATTCCCAAGGCTTCTGTTTAGACGGCCTGCTTTCAAGAGTAGTCATATTTATATTGCCCCGCTTAAATATCTCTAACACATCATACAAAGCACCTGATTTATGATGAACACTAAACATTAATGATGTTTTATCATTGCCAGTAGCTGCCTGATGACTTTTACCTATAACTACAAACCTTGTAAAGTTACCCGGACCATCTTCAATGTGCCTTTCTATAATTTTAAGATTATAGACTGCTTCTGCAAGCTCACTGCCTATTGCTGCAACAGATTCATCATTTTGTGCCATTTCTGCTGCAAGTGCAGTAGATTCACATGGTATAAGTTCTGTATCTGGAAAATTTTTAGCAAGCCATTTTGAACACTGACCTAACGGACTTGGGTGAGAATATATTTTTTTAATGTCTTCTTTTCTGCCTGTTTTATTCAGCAGGTTTTCTGCAATCTCCACATAAACTTCTCCCATAATAATAACATCGCTGTCCATAAACATATCAAGGGACTGGTTAACAGCACCTTCAAGGGAATTTTCAACAGGCACTATGCCATAATGCACATGGCCTTTTTCTACTCCTTGAAATATTTCACCGATATTTCTAACTGGGATAAGTTTTGCTGACTGCCCAAACCTTTTAACTGCCGCTAAATTAGAAAAAGTGCCGACAGGGCCTAAAAAAGCAACCCGCACTTCTTCCTCTAAGCATAAAGATGCACTCATTATCTCACGAAAAACATTTCTTAAAGAATGCTGTGGAAAAGGACCTTTATTTTCTTCTTTTAAGCGGGCATATATTTGCTCCTCTCTGGAATTAACCCAGACAGGCGAGCCTTCCTTTTTCTTTATTTCGCCAACTTCAATTACACAGCCTGCACGCTTGTTTAAAAGTGCTAATATCTGGCTGTCTATTTTATCAATTTCTTCTCTTAAATCTTTTAAAGTTTTCATTTGAAAAGTGTAGCAAAAGATTTTTAAATATTCAATGAAAAAAAATGAATTTTTTTATAAATTTTATATTTTTTAGTGTAATATTATATTTCTATTTAGCTATAAAATGATATTTCAGATAACCCTCTCCTGTATCCATATTATCAATCCATTCATACTCAGTTAAGCTGGAAGAATTATCTTCATTATAATATACTCTATAACCTTGATTTAAATATAATTCTTTTAAATTCCCGTTTTTATAAAATTCTTTATCAATAATTTTATCGTTATTCCTTTCA
>CAMEZN010000043.1 GCA_945947845.1 uncultured Mucispirillum sp.
AAATTTAATGAAAAAAATAATTTTATTACTTACAGCTGTTGCTTTTATAACAAGTGGATGCAGTTTATTTGGAACAACGTTTTCAGAAAGTAGAAAAAATTTTGATGAGAAAATTGAAAGGATTGATGCTTATTTACAATCTCAGGACTGCCAGCTTACAGAATATACTGAAACACAAGGGCAGGAACAGTATATTATTTCACCAAAGTATAAATATAAAGGGTTAGAAAGTAAAAATAAATTTGCAGTAGAAAATCAAGTCTATCTATCTGCAAGTATTATGGCAAATAATATAAATAAAGGAAAAATCTATTTAGTATTTCAAACAGCATTAATAACAGATGAAGATACAAGCGTCCACTTGGATTTAAATGGAAAAAAAATAAACGAACTTACTTTCACTTATGATGGAAAAAAAATAACATTAGCTACAAAAAAAGCTTATGATACATATCTTTTTGGTTCAACACAACTTATATATTCTGATATAAAGCTAATGAAAGAAGTAGCTAATGCAAAAGAAATTACAATAGAAGGACGTAATGCAATAGGTCGTAAATTTACTAAAAAATTAACTAATGATGATATTGCTGTATTTAAAAAAATGGTTAATGTAATCCAAGAAGTCCACTCAATTCTAAATAATTAATACAGGCAGTTTTTAAGTTTTATACATAAAAATTTAATAGATGTATATAAAGCATATAATTCAAACACATTAACTCCCTGTCAAATTTTTGATATGGGAGTGCCTATTTACCACCTAGTATATATGGATTATTTTTATAATTGTTTTACTTGCCAAATGTTTTGAGCCTGTATAATATACTTTTGGCACTATATTTGCTTCTTGACTAATACAGGTAAAAATGTTTTATTAATCGGGAGGCAGATATGGCAACTTTTATATCAATTTTTCTTGCATTTGTTGCAGCACTTGTTAGTGCATTTGCTCTGTATACCGTTAAAAAATCCAGCGAAACTGGTGATAATCACCTAGATGAGATTATGCGGTTAAAACAGCAGATAAATGAAACTAACGACAGACTTGCTCAACTTAAACATGACCATAATATGTTACAAGAACAATTTAAAAAATTACAGGAAGTATCTATTAATAATGATATGCAGGTTCTTTTAAATACTGCTATTAAAGATTATAATGATATAGCAAATGTAACACCAGAAGAAGGAAATATAGGCAAGCATGAAAGAGCTAGAAAACAAGCAGCAGAAAAAGTGCTGCAAGCATGCAACGAAGTATGCCAAAGGTTTATAGCAGAAGATTTAAGCCATAATACTTTTGCTTCTGTTTATAAATCACAATTACAAGATATATTAAACAGTGATGATTTAAAAGAAATATATTCAAACCTTAAAAGCAAGTACCCGTATATTGAACGGGTACTACTTGCTCCAATTGACGAAAATATTACTTCTAATTTTGACCAGCTTTCTGCAAACTAATCTTTTTTATACTACACTATCCATTAAAAATATATACCACCACCAAAATATGGCGATGAACCACTCATTGTTTCTGTAATCATACTTTCTATAAATAAATTCAATCTCATTCCATTCCGCCTCATTTCTTTATTTTGGAAAGCAAGACCACCCCTGAATACACCACCTAAACTGTTTTTCCCTGTATCTTCAATAAAATAAGCTGCATTTGCCTCTCCAAATAACAGCACATTATTTGTTAAATAAAAATCAAGCCCTAAACCAACAGCAAAACCAGTATCAATTGTAGTCGTCCTGTTTGTATTATATGAACGATACTCAAAGTCATCATAATATTCATCATCTGAACTACTTACACTTTTTAAGCCATTAAACCCTAACATTACACTGCCATTTATATAAAGACCAAACCACCTGTTAAATCGCCAGTGAGACTGCATAGAAAATTCTATATTTGCAATATCAAGGTCAAAACTACCTGCACTTTGAAAACCATACAGCCAGTAACTGTCTACCGGAGAATAACTCACTTGCATAGTATCGGCAGTATTTCTTTTATAGGTATTTGGAGCATAATCTTCCTGCATAGGTTGATATACAGGCATATCCTGCTGTTTTTTTGGTTTTGGGTTTAATTCATTTTCCATTTGTTCATACTGTAAAATTTCTGGGAATATTTCATACTCAGGATTTATAGAAAAGAACTGCTCTTTATTATTACCAAGATGAACTACCCTAAACCCCTGCAAATATGGTTTTGCACCTTTGAACCCATTAGGTTCAAGTGCATAAACAGGCACTGCTTTAAAACTTGCCCTAGTGTCATACATTGCTCTAAACTCTTGTAAAGAATCAAATTTATAAATAAAATCATATTTTTTTGTTTTATATTTGATTGTAATAGGTAGTTTTAAATTATCTAAATCCCTGTCGCCAAAATATATTACAGCCTTTGTAGTATCACTAGAAACATACTTTCCAGTATTATATTTTTTAAGCCTTTCATAAAGTGGTTTTAATGCTGTTAACAATGATGTTTTTGTATCTTTCTCACTTTTTTCAATCCGTGCTTCATACTCTGAATTTAATTCTGTAATATCTTTTTTTCTTTTACTTTCAAACTCTGCTTTTCTTTTTTTATAAGAATCTACTTTGTCATTATATATTTCTGTGCTGTCCCATTCACCTTTTTTTGGCATTTCTTCTGCAAATTTTTGTTTTTCAAGTATTTCAAGCTGAGACTTATGATATATATCAAGCTGTTTTTTATTTGCATTCATTGCTATATGATATTCATTAACAAGGCTGCTGAAATTAGTGCGGACTTGTGCTGCATCAATAGCAATAATTTCAACAGTATCATTTGATGCAATATCCATTGTTTTATCATTAACAAGGGCATTTTTTGCAAGCTCAGCTAAAAGTGCCTGATGTTCCATCTCTGCTTTTGCCTGAGCATCTTTTTCAGCAACAATTCTTGCCTGTAATGCAGCTTCCTGAGCCATATACTCTCGCTGGATTTCTTCTAATTCTTTTGCTGCCTGCAATTCTTCTGCCTGCTGCCGTTTTTGAGCTTCCAGCAGCTGCTGCTTAGCATTTGATATTTCTTTTTCAAGCTGTTTTTGCCTTGCAGCTTGTGCTTTTGCAATATTTGCCGCCTGAGCACTTAATGTTTTATCATACTCTTCCTTAGATGCACTTTTTAACTTCTTTTCAAGAGCAAGTTTTTCCTTTCTTTCCTTATCCAGTTCCTGTTTTAAAGCATCATTTTGCATAAGCTGCCTTAAAAAAGCATCAAGTTCTCCAGAATCAATAGTTGCAGTAACCTGAACAGTAATATATGTCTGCCCTTTGACTATTTCCTGTTTCAACACTTTAACATCTTTTTGGGCTATCGCACTTGTCTGCATTTTAATTTCATCTTTTGATACTTTGCCATCAACTAATGTAGTGCTGCTGGATACTGCAACCCCAGCCTCTTCTGCTGCCTCTCTAAAAAGACGTTCACTTGTATACTGCTTAACCTGCTCAACAGACTGGTTTTCAGGCACAACTACTCTGGCAGTTTTTGTGATAGTTTTTATTTCCGCAAATGCAGAAATTGGTAAAATTAGCAAAAAAATAATAAATAAAACACGCATAACATAACCTTTCAATAATTCCTTTCACTCTACCACACTGTGAAGAAAAATCAATAATTTTATTTATTTTTATTGATATGACAATTTAAAATAAATGACAACTAAAATACCATTAAGTTTTTATATTTACATACCTATATATTAAAATATAAAAAAATTCTTCTTGAATGAAAAATATTTTTCTGGTAATAAATAATTAGAGATAAGCGGAAGCAGGTGGAAAGCCTGCACTGCCCCCGCAACTGTAAGCTTGACGAAGCCCATTATGCCACTTATATTCGGGAAGGCGGGTAGAGGTTGAAAGCAAGTCAGGATATGCTTAACTCATTCATTATTCTTCGGAGGGAAGCCCATGAGATATTATTCTATTTAAAACTCTTTATACCACATACATACTTTCACTAACCAGACAGCATAATATTTTTGCATGCATTGACCTCGCCCGTATAATTTAATATCATAGTCTGTCTGGTTAGTTTTTTTACTTTTTTATCAATATATTATAAGGATAATAATATGCAGAATACTATATTAGATATTTCTTTCAAACCAGAAAAGGAAAAAATTTTTTTTGGTGAATTTGGACACTATATCCGCATTGATAATGTTACACATGAAATAGCAAGAAAACTAAAAGAAGCCAGCGAAGGAAATACATGGTTCACAAAAGAAATTGATTATAAGTCAGATAAACTCAGGTTCCAGAGCCTGCCAGAAGATGCAAAACGAGCATTCAAACTAAATATCGCATACCAGACATTAATGGACAGCGGTGTTACAAGCGGCCTTAGTTTTGTTATGAGCAGAGTAGTTACAAGCTCTATATGGAGCCTTCTATATGCCCGCATTGCAATTGAAGAAGCAATACATGCTGAATCCTACTCCTATGGTTTATCAGAAGTATTTGGACATGAAGCAGCTGCCACTCTTGATTTAGTTTATAATGATAATTTTGTGAAAAAGAGAATGGAAAAAGAGTGTATGCTTTTTGATAATGTTTCATCACTCTGCCTGTCTAACGATACTTCCATTAATCTTGATGATAAGAAGAAAGCACTTTTAAGCCTGCTTTTAGGAATATATTATTTAGAAGGTATAAAATTTCCTTTTTCTTTTTTAGTAACATTTATAATCAATAACAGTTATAACGATGCTATTACTGGCTTTACTAAAACTATCAAGCTTATTGCCCATGATGAATTATCTGTTCATGTATCAGCAGGCAAAAATATTCTGAATATTTTATCAAAAGATGAAAATGAAGGTTTTAAACATCTTTTTGATAACGGTTTTTTCAAACAAACTGCTTTAAATATAGCAGAAGAAGTTGTTACTCAGGAAATCCAGTGGGCAAAATATCTTTTTGATAATTACGAAGTCTCAGGTATAAACAGCCAGATATCAGAAAACTTTATTAAATACTGGGCAAATATCCGTTTAAAAGATATCGGCATAATTGATAACCCATATATGAAAGAAGAAAAAACAGATATTATTGAATGGTTTAATAATTATAGAAATATTAACAAACAAAATGCAGCATTACAGGAAACTTCTAACACATCATACCAAAAAGGTGTGCTGAAAAACGATTTATAGGTGTAAAATAATGGTAATACTTACAGAAGGGAAAAAACATATAATAATAAAACGAGATGGCAGAGAAGAACCATATAACGAAGAAAAATTAAGAAAAGTTACAAGCTGGGCAGCAGGCGGCAAAGATGCTTTTACTAATAAATTATTAAAAGACTTAAATATTAAAATAAATAATAAAATGAAAATCACTGATTTATATGATGCACTTATTACTACTGCTGTCAATAACATTAGCCCGCTTTATACAGAATATGATGAAATAGCAGAAAAGCTTTATTTAATGAAAATATATAAAGAAACTTACGGGCTCAAAAAAACAGGCTTATATCCACATTTGAGTATAGTTCTCAGCCGTGGAGTAAAAGCAGGTATCTATTCAAAAGAATTTATTAACTCATTTTCTCATAAAGAAATAGATTTATTAAATGATATGATTGTGCCAGATAGAGATTTTTTATTTACATATAAAGCATTAAATACTTTTTTTACGAAATACTGCAAAACTATTAAAAATAAAAAATTAGAGCTTCCCCAAATAACTTACATGGTTGCTGCTATGTTTTCATTTTATAATGATGATAAGAAAAAAAGAATGCAGTATATAAAAGAAACATATAATATGTTAAGCACACATAAAATCACCTTTGCAACTCCAAGGATTATGAACAGCGGTTATAGAAATCCACAGCTTGCTTCCTGTGTATTAAATACCCCAGATGATGATACGTGGAGCTTAAACCAGACAGACGGAAATATTGCTCTTTACTCAAAATTTTCAGGTGGTATAGCTTATGATGTATCTCATATTCGTTCATCAGGTTCTAAAATAGCTTCCTTTAACGGCACATCTGACGGTCCAGTGCCTTTTATTAAACGACTTGAACAGACAGTTTCTGCATTTAACCAGCAAAGCAAACGAAAAGGTTCATGTGTTGTAACATTTCCTTTCTGGCATTATGATGTGCAGGATATGATAATGCTAAAAGATGCTGGCGGCACAGAAGATACAAGAGCAAGAAAACTAATGTATTCTATCCGCATACATAACCTTTTTAAAGAACGAGTAGAAAAGGACAAAGATATAACTCTATTTGACCCAAAAGATACACCGCTTTTAAACTGCACTTACGGCAAAGAGTTTGAAAGAGCTTATACCGAATATGAATTAAAACCCGGTATTCGCAAAAAAACAGTCAAAGCAAAAGATTTACTTTACCTTATTTTAAAAGTCCGCACAGAAAGCGGAAATCTGTATTTCACTTTTGTAGATAATATTAATGAGCAGTCTGTATTAAATACTTTTATAGGTGCTTCAAACCTGTGCACAGAAGTGCTTGTGCCTTCATTTGCATCATCCTTAAAAAGCGAAGAACTCTATCTAAACAGCCATGGTGAATATGAAATCCACCAAATCCGTAAAAGTGGAGAAATAGGTATATGTAACTTATGCTCTATTAACCTTGTATCATGGGATAAAATGACTTTAAAAGAAAAAACTGATTTTTCTTATACTCTTTTAAGGGGCTGCGATAATATTATTGACAGCCAGTTTTATCCTGTAAAAGAAGCTCAGGCATCTAATATGAAAAACAGGCCTATTGGCATCGGTGTTTTAAACTATGCAAACCTGCTGGCTTCTAAAAAAATTAAGTTTACTGATACAGCTGCAAAAGAATTTACTAATAAACTCTTTGATGATTTATACTTTCATCTATATTCTGCTGCCTGCACATTGGCAAAGGAAAGGGGAGCATATCCAGCCTTTAAACATTCTAAATGGAGCATTGGAAAGACACCTTTTCATCTTTCATTATTTAATTATAAGAAATTTAACTTATCAGCTGATAAAAAGAAATGGGATAGATTAGCAGATGATATTAAAACTTTTGGGATAAGGTTTTCTTATGTGGCAGCTATTGCCCCTACCGCTACAAGCGGTAAAAGTATATCAGCAACAGAATCTATTGAACCTGTTATGGATTTATTTTATATGGAAGAAGGGCTGCAAAATATACCTACTCTTGTTGCAAATATTAATGAAAACAGGCTTTATTATGAAAGGTGCTGGGATATCCCTGCTAAAACTATTATTGAACTTGCAGCAATCAGGCAGAAATATATTGACCAGTCCCAGTCTGTAACACTTTACTATACGAAACCAGAATCAGCTAAAATGCTCTGGGAAGATATAAAATATGCAATGGAACTGGGACTTAAAACTCTTTATTATATGAAAACTCCAAAATATAATTTTAATGAAGAAGTGTGCGAAAGCTGTTCATAAATTAATATTTTCTTCATATATGTTAAATCTGTAATACATCTGTAATTATTTTATTGAGAGTATATGTATTATATGCTAATATTTTAAATTATATTAGCAGGTAATCATTATGGTTGAAATAATTACAGGTATTATAGACATATTAATAATTGCTGGTGTTGTTTTGGCTGTGTTATTTATTAGAAAAAGATTAAAACAGCACCCTAGGAGAAAATATATGCTCATAGGTTTTTTTATTTTTTTTGGTATTATTATTGTTGCCAGCAGTGCCACTGTAATATATTCTACAAAAAATCTGCCAAAGGATTACAAAACCCGTATTTCATCAAAAATCATTATTCCACCATATGATATATTAAAAACCCCTGTAAGTTTAGTTTATGCAGATGAACTGAAAAGTAATCCATCAAAAAGCGGTGCTATGCTTATTAAAAGTGGTAAAGTTTCATTTTTACATAGAATTGCATTAGTTAGAATGGCCCGTCATTCCATAGAGCTGCAAACATATATATACGAAAATGATGTAACATCAAGAATATTAATGCACGAAATGAAACTGGCAGCAGACAGGGGTGTAAAAGTCCGTATTTTAGTAGATGATAATGGGCTTTCATCAGATACAAGTGATATTATGCTGTTAAACTACCACCCTAATATACAGGTCAAAGTATTTAACCCTTATAAATACCGCTCAAAAATATTAAAGTATCCACAGTTTCTTTTTAATATAAGCAGACTCAATTATAGAATGCACAATAAACTTTTTATAGTAGACTCATCTGCTGTTATAATAGGTGGAAGAAATATAGCAAGCAACTATTTTGATGACAGCTCACAGCTTAATTTTTCTGATACAGATGTTCTTTTTATTGGTAAACTTGCTCAGGACGCATTAGGCTCTTTTGATGAATACTGGAATTATCATAAATCTATACCGGTAGATGTATTTCCTAACCTAAAAAATCCAGAAGAATTAAATATTTTAGATAAAGAAATCACTGCAAAATCTGCCTACTATCAGCAGGAAAAAGAAATGTTTAATCAGGCAATAAAACTATTTATTGAAAGCTTTAATGAAAAAAAATTTCCAGTATACTGGGGTAATTCAAAATTAATTGCAGACAGCCCGGAAAAAGCAGAAGGCGGTAATTTTGAAAGCCCTATTATAGGTGCACTAGACGGATTATGGCAGGAAACAAAAAAATCTGTATATATCTCTGCTGCATATTTTGTGCCGGGTAAAAATGGCACAGCAAATCTAATAAATGGTGCACAAAAAGGGATTAATATAAATATACTTACAAACTCCCTTTCATCAACTGATGCAAAAGTAGTTTATTCTGGCTGGGATAGATATAGAGATGATTTAGTGCAAAACGGTATAAATGTATACGAATTTCGCAACGAAGGCTATAAGGTATATAATAGACATAACTCTGGTGCATCACTGCACAGTAAAACAATTGTTGTAGATGATAAAATAAGCTGGATAGGCAGTTTTAATCTGGACGGCAGGTCTGCAATATATAATACAGAAGTCATTGCTGCATTTTTTAATGAAGAATTTGCAAAAATATTAAGAGAAGCTATGGAAAAAGATATGTCTGAATATATTTCATGGAAACTATACCCAGAAAATGGCAAAACATACTGGAAAACTTATAGAAACGGTAAGGAAATAATCAAAAACCATATTCCAGATACATCTCTTTTAATGCGGATAGTTACTTTTCTATTAAAAATAGTGCCAGAAAAGCTGATATAAACTAGTTCATT
>CAMEZN010000044.1 GCA_945947845.1 uncultured Mucispirillum sp.
ACATAATCATGTATAATATTATTTTTATCATAACCTGCAAAAAGACATAATCTTTTCATAATTATTTTGCTCTTTTAAAAAAGTAATAAAAAGGGTATGTTATAAGGTATTTCATAAACCTTCCAAAATGCACATTTGGATTTGGGCTTCTTTCAAAAAAATCAAACCTGTATAATCTATATTTTTTTATAAACCTTCTCCATGGTTTATCATTATTAACATATTCTTCTCCACCTAGTGCAAGATATTCTGCATAATATTTTTCCCACTGAGCATTATATGAATATCTCCAAAAACGGACACCACCCCCTGCACAGTGGTATATTAAAATATCTTTCCTTGATTTATCATAATATTTATCATTTGACGGAGTGCAGTTACATATATCCGGCATTACTTCTATATTAATACAAAATTCCTGCAACATCACATTTACAACACCTTGGTCTGGGCATACTAAATTTTCAAGCCATTGTGCTGTTTTATCATAACACCACATTCTTAAATTTTCTCTGTTTTTTATATTATCACAGTATAAAGTAACACCAGCATTATAGCATGGAACAGTCATATCATATTCGTCCATTGGCTTAATAAAATTTTTAGTGATTTTTGTAAGCCCTTTTTGTGTATCTTCACACATAGCTATACCAGATTTATCGCCGTAATTATCAAAAATCCACTGCAATTCTCCTGTTATCATAACATCAACATCTATATACAATGCTTTTTTATATTCATCTAATAATGGAAATAAATCATATCTTGCAAATGTAAGCTGAGTAAATTTTTTAAAATTTTCATGTTCAAAATTTGTATCTACTGCAAACTTATATTCTATTAATCTGCATGGATATATTTTAGAAATCAGCTCTTTATCTTTTTCTGTAAAGCCTTGATAAAATATTAATACATCTGCATTTGCTAATGCTTTTGGAGAATTATCTTTTAAACTAATCAGTGCTACTGAAAGTGTAAATACAAAATTATGGTCGCATGCGAATACTATTGCATTTTTTTTATCCATTTTTCACTCCGTATTTTTTACTTAATAAACTATCTCTATTAACTACTCTTTATTCTTTTTATAGGACAGTTATTTTCATCAATTATTATATTTGATGATATATTTTCATGTCTGATAATACTTATACCAAGTATTTTTATATTTGTTTTACCCTTACCAAGATGAAAACGAAGTATATTCTGTCTTATATTTTTTATAATTCTTTTTTTAACCATAGATTTTATTAACTTTAATGGATAATTAAGCTGATTCTTTAAATATATAATATCTTTTATCTTTGTATTATTGCCAAGAAACCCTTTTACTTTGATAAATGGAGAGCCATATTTTAAAGCATCTCTCCACTCATCATACACATTAACATCTTTTTCTAAAACACATTTAACAACAAACCCATTATCATAAAATTTTTTCATAAATGGAACTTCATATTTATCTACTATATCAGCAAGTTTACTTTCTGGACATACTCTTTCAATATGTGTTTTAAAAATATTTGTATTGAATACTTTTTTCTTAAACACTAAAAAATAACTACTTAAATGCCAAATATTATATTTGACAGCTTTATTTATTCCACATATATCCCATTCTCTATCATTTTCTATGTAATTCATAAATTCCTGCATTGGATATACTGGCCCAAATACACTGTCATTTGCTAAGATTAATTCATCATATTCTAAAATTTTTTCCCAGCCTATAATATTTATTAATTCCTGCCATGAGCCAAAATCATATTTATTATGACGAAAGCCATATACTCCTTTGGTATATTGTGCTATTTTTGATTTCTCTGCTTCACTTATTTCATTATCTGCCATATAATAGATATCTGATACAGATGATAATTCTTTTAAGTAATATACTACATAATCTTGTATAATATTCGTTTTATCATAACCTGCAAATAAACATATTCTTTTCATCTGCTTTTTCCATTTTAATTAATTGTTTTTATTGGAATAATATTAACTTTACTTTTCATTGGTTTCCCAAATAAAATATATGTATAATGTTTCTTATTAATTTTGACTATATAAAAACCAAACAGTTTAAAATAAAATTTTCCTTTTGATATATTTATACGAATAAGCCACTTATAAAAATCTTTCAATTTTTTTATAAGTGGATTTAATGGTTTTGCAGGAATATACTCTAAAATAACATTTTCTTTCCCTTTAAAATAATCTTCTATATATTTAATATTATAATCTGTATTATTTTTTACATACTCTTTCCAGTCTGATTTATGGCATCTATAAAATATATCTTTATTAAATATTTTCTTTTTAATAAATGGAGAACCACCATTCACAGCTTCTTTCCATTGGTAATATACATTAAGATTATTTTCTAAAATACATTTTACGACAAATCCATTGTTATAAAAAATTTTCATAAATGGGACTTCATATTTATCTACTACATCAGCAAGTTTATTTTCTAGACATATACTTTCAATATGTTTTTTAAAAATATTTGTATTAAATGCTGTTTTCTTAAACACCAAAAAATAGCTACTTAAATGTAAAGTATTATTTTTAACATCCTTATTTATACCGCATATGTCCCACTCTGTATCTGATTGCAGTTTATTAAAGAAATCTTTAATTGGATATATTGGCCCAAAAACACTATCATTTGCTAAAATAAGCTCATCATATTCTAAAATCTTTTCCCAGCCTATAATTTTGATAAGTTCCTGCCATGAGCCAAAGTCATATTTCTTATGATGAAAACCGTATGCTCCTTTCACATAAGGTATAATTTTTAATTTTTCTGATTCACTTATATCATTATCTGCCATGTAATATACATCTGATACAGATGATAATTCTTTTAAATAATATACTACATAGTCATGGACAATATTTTTATTATCATAACCTGCAAAAAGACAAATTCTTTTCATTTACCTTTGTTCCCATAATTTTTCCACAGCTGAATATGGGTCAAGTCCGTTTTGCAAAAGTTTTCTAATTTCTTCTTCTTTAAATATTTCTTTTACTATTTTTTCTCTAACTACACCGTATGCCACATGAAGCTGTCTATCTTCCATTCGTTTTGGCTTAATATTTTTATCAAAAAATTCTGCATGGCTTGCTATTGTTTCTACAACCTTATCTATCCCCTCATCTCTTGCTGCAACAGTTTTTAATACTTCTACATTCCAGCCTGTCCGCTGGTGAACCATTTCAAGCATCATTTCTAAATCTTTAACAGTCCGCTCTACCCCTTCTCTATCTGCCTTATTTACTATAAAAATATCTGCTATCTCAAAAATACCTGCTTTTATTGCCTGAATATCATCGCCAAGCCCCGGAACAGTTACTACTATACAAGTATCTGCTACCATTGCAATTTCTACTTCGTCCTGCCCAACACCAACAGTTTCTATAATAACTACATCTTTTCCCATAGCGTCCATTACTGCAACAATATCCATAGTAGATACTGATAAACCACCAAGATGACCTCTTGTTCCAACACTGCGGATAAATACTCCCTCATCTGTTGCATGGTTTGCCATTCTTATTCTATCACCAAGAATTGCACCACCAGAAAACGGGCTTGTTGGGTCAATCGCCACAACACCAACTGTTTTTCCCATATTCCTATATTTTGCAATAAGTTTATCTGTCATCGTGGATTTACCTGCCCCCGGTGCTCCTGTTAGACCTATTATATGAGCATGCCCAGTATGTTTCCATACTTCTTTCATATACTCTTCATAACCTTCTGCCCTGTCATCTACAAGCCTCATAAGCCTTGCTGATGCCCGCACATCTCCACTAAATACTTTATTGCAAAATTCATTCATAAAGCCACCTTATAAAAAAATGGGAGCAGTTTTAATGCCCCCTTTATACATTAAAAATAGATTTTCTTATTATGCTCTGCTTTTTGGTGTAACATTTTCTTCTAAAAACTTTACTGTTTCATCAGTTGGAGTGCCCGGAGTAAAAATATGAGCAACACCTGCTTTTAAAAGACCCGGAATATCAGTTTCAGGTATAACTCCACCACCAAATACTACAATATCTGATGCATTTTGTTCTTTTAAAAGCTCAATAATCCTTGGAAAAACTGTATTGTGAGCACCTGAAAGAATTGATAAGCCGATAGCATCAACATCTTCTTGTATTGCTGTGGCAACAATTGCCTCAGGTGTTTGACGAAGACCTGTGTAAATAACTTCATAACCAGCATCTCTTAATGAACGGGCAACAACTTTTGCACCTCTATCATGACCATCAAGACCTGGTTTTGCGATTAATACTCTTATTTTAGACATTGCATTGACCTCCGGAAAAAGAAATTCCTTAATACTATATAGAATGTCCCATTAAACTTAAATTGTCAATAGTTTATTACTAATTTTATCCTATCTTTGCATTTATTTTGTTAATTAAAACCAAAATCTTTCAAGTCTTTCCCAGATTATAATATCTGGTTTAGTTTCAAGTATTATATCTGATAATTTGCTAAATTCTGATTCATATACCCATAATTGACCTAAATTTGAAGCTCCTGTTGCAATGAATGGTGCAAGCTCTTTCATAAAAGAATCATGTATTAATAATATCCTTGGAGCCTTTTCTCCACCAAATGCCTTATACCATTGAACACTTTTACTGTTTTGCACAAGTTCTATTTCATTTACTTCATTAATACAAATTCCTTTATATGTTTTACCTGCAGAACCTACTTTATTACTTAAAGTTTCTAAGTCATTTAAAACACTTTTATCACATTCTTTTATTCTACGGTTATCAAGTAGAGTATATTCTGGATTTATCTGCTTTATTACCTTTTCCAGTGATTTATATGCAGTAAAAGCACCAATAGAATTCCAATGAGTATCCTTTAAATAATATAATTGTTTTTCTTTTGAAGCCATTAATTCATCATAAGGCATTACAATATGTGTATTTGGAAAATTCTCAGTAATATAATCTTTTAATAATAGATAATTATCTTTGCCTGTTTTTTTCTTTATATATTTATTATAATATTCTGGATATACTGTTGATTTATTTGGCGGTATAATAAGTATTAACTCTATTCCATGATTTTGGCAGAATTTTATATTATCTTTTATCAGCTTGTTGACTATATTTAATTTTTCAGGGGTATATGTTTTGACTCGTTGAAAATATGTAAATACATCATTATCATTGTTAAGAAACAGCCAGCCGTCTTGACCACCTATTACCCTGCTGTTTAAATTAATATCATCAAAAAAATTTATTTTGCTGTATAAGTTTAAAGCATATTCTCTTAATCCTATTCTATCATTAATGTATTTATCCATTTCTTCTGCGAAATCTTCATGGAATGGATTAACACTTGGGAATTTTGCCAGCAGCCTATTTTCATCACTGCTTATAGATTTGGTATATGTAAAAAATATTATCCCCTGCCCTAATATGACTGAAATAATGAGATAAAATAGTATATTTATAATATTTTTATCTCTACTATAAATTTTTGATGTAAAATAATATAGGACAAAATAGATAATAACAGCAGCTGCTAGTGATAAGGCTAAATCAAACCCCGCAGCTATTTTAAATATTATGAGTATATTTATTATAAATAAAAGTGATATTATTAAAATTAGTTTTTTCATATAATCACCTAAAATCTAAAATATATGAATGGATTATAAGTATTATTTGCAAGCATTATATAAACCATTAAAAGTAATAGAATCATAATAATATTTTGAATAAAAAGCGTTGCTTTATTTACATTAACTGGTGCAAAAGCATCAATATTTTTAAAGAAATATCTTTTTATTAGTGGTGTGGAACCAATTATACCTATTATCATTATTATATAGTATACTGCATTATCAAGATATAGACTGCTTGAAATTAATTCTTCTGCATTTTCATTTAATCCAAACATTGCTTTAATATAAAGTAGGGCATAATTTATTGTATCAGCTCTAAAAAATACCCATGCAATTATTACTATGAATATTGTTATTAACCAGCGAAATGGTTTGTATTTTTCTGTTTTATTAAGCCCTGTAAGTTTTTCAAGCACTAAGAAAAACCCGTGAAATAATCCCCATACTAAAAAAGTCCAGTTTGCACCATGCCATATACCAGTAATTGTAAAAACTATTAAAAGGTTTAAATACATTCTTGAAACTTTTACCCTGTTACCACCAAGCGGAATGTAAACATAATCTTTAAACCAGCTTGATAGAGATATATGCCATCTTCTCCAAAAATCTGTAATACTATATGATATATATGGATAGTTAAAGTTTAAAGGAAATTTAAAACCTATCATTAATCCAAGACCAATTGCCATGTCAGAATATCCACTGAAATCAAAATATATCTGGAATGTATAGGCTAATGCACCAATCCAAGCATTTAGTGTTGTTATATAATTTGCATCTTGAATAAAAATAGTATCTGCTATTACTGCCATTTGATTTGCTACCAATACTTTTTTTGCTAAACCTATTATAAATATCTTTAACCCTAATGAAAATACTTCAAAGGTTATATTTCTTTCTTTTTCTATATCTTGAGAAATAGAATTATATCTAACAATAGGGCCTGCAACAAGCTGTGGAAACATTGATATATATAATGCTAAATTTTTAAAACTTCTTTGAACTGGGGCATCTTTTCTATAAATATCAATAAGATATGATATACTTTGAAAAATATAAAAAGAAATACCAACAGGTAAAACGATATTTTTAAATGTCCAGCCATTAAATCCAAGCATTTGAGCTACTTCACTTAAACTATTTATAGTAAATGATAAATATTTAAAAATAAAAAGAACTAATACATTTACAATGATGCCAATAATAAGAACTTTTTTCTTTAATTTACTGGCTTGCTCCCCACCAATTGCATCATACTTATCTATATAGATACCTACAAAGTAATTTATTATGATTACTCCAATCATTACAAGCAAATACTGCGGACTACTCCACATGTAAAAAATTAAACTCATTATTAATAAAAACATATTTCTAAACTTATGCGGAAGCAGATAGAGAATAATTAATGTAAATGGTAGAAAAAATATTAAAAATGTAAAAGAACTAAATACCATTGTGTATCCTTTTTAATTTCTGATAAAAATATTTTACAATATTTACTATAAAATATTTTTTGTCAATTTATTTTTTATATCACCGTTATAATTTATAATATTGACAATAAGTTATTTTATCTTTATATTTATTGGAAAGGAGTAATATATGCCTAAACTTTCTATAATATGCCCATGTTATAATCATGAAAAATATATTGATGATTTTTTACTAAGTTTTGTAAATCAAACAGAAAAGGATATTGAGCTTATTATTGTAGATGATTTTTCTACTGATAACACCTTAAATATTATAAAAACATATGATGACAGTCGTATTATTTTAATACAAAATACATATAATATGGGAATTAATGCTACTATTAAAAAAGGTATCTTAGCTTGTTCTTCTTCTATTTTTGCTATATGTGCTTCTGATGATATTTTATTTCCTGAATATGCAAAAACCGTAATTAATTTTTTTAATACTAATCTTGATATACACATATTTTTTACTTCAATACAAGATATTGATGCTAATGGTAAAGTTATAAATAATATTAGAACAATACAAAATAATCTTACTAAATATCAGATTTTAGAAAAATTATTTTTATTTAATTTTATTCCAGCACCCGGTTCTGCTTTCCGCAAAGCTTCTGTTTTAAAATCAACATCTATTCCTGCTGGTCTTTTTCAGTTGCAAGATTATCATTTTCACATAGAAATGCTTTTACATTACGATTTTTATACCCACCAATCACCACTTATTTATTATAGAATAACCAATAATAGTGTATCTATTAATTCATCTTATCTCACAGTATTACGTTCTGAGATAGAACATGAATATATTTTAGATTTATATTATAGTATTGAAAGTGTTGAGTTGCTTAAATTAATTTTTAAAAATAATCCTGTTTTTGATAAATTTGGTGAACCTATACAAAAAACTATCCCATTTTTTGTATGTATAATAGCAATTGAAAGCTATGATAATAAAAATGCTCTTTGGGGCTACAAATCTCTTATCAAATATTATAGTGATAAAGATAATCAGCAACTCTTATTTGATTTATATAAATTTCAATTCAAAGACTATATTAATGAATCAAAATTTATTCCAGACATACATAATCATAAAAAAATACATTATATCCGTAAGAAGAGAAAACTTGTTTCTATACTTGCTGTTATATCTATTATAATTAATCTTATTCTACTACTATATATTAATATTTAGAATTTATTTATTATATTTACCACTTTTTCTGCTTCTTCCATTGTAATAACTGGTGAGATAGGAAGGCTTAAAATAGTATTATGTATTGCTTCGCTTAAAGGGTAGCTTTCTCCTAACATGCCTTTATAACATTCTTGTTTATGCGGTGGGATTGGATAGTGAATTAATGTTTCTATATTATTGTCTTTAAGATAATTTTGTAATTCATTTCTTTGCTCTGTTCTTACTGCAAAAATATGATAAACATGCTCATTACTGTAATTTGGCAGTATTATTTTTTTATTTTTAATATTTTCTATATAAAATTTCGCAATTTTTCTTCTATAATTATTATCATCTTCTAAATATTTTAATTTTACATCTAATACAGCTGCCTGAATCTCATCAAGTCTTGAATTTAAACCAATATATAAATTTTCATACTTTCTATGGGAGCCATAATTTCTTAATGCTTTTACTTTATTATAAAGTACTTCATCATTTGTTGTAACTGCACCACCATCACCAAGACAACCTAGATTTTTACCCGGATAAAATGAAAAACCTGCAATATCACCAAGATTTCCAGCTTTTATGCCATTATGAGATGCTCCATGAGCCTGAGCAGCATCTTCAATTATCTTTAAATTATATTTTTCAGCTATATATTTTATATTTGTAATATCTGCTGTCTGACCATATAAGTGAACTGCTAAAACTGCTTTTGTTTTATCTGTTATTTTTTCTTCAATTAATGCTGGATTAATATTATATGTATTAATATCTGGCTCTACTAATACAGGTATACAGCCGCACTGGCTTATTGCTAAAATTGATGCTATGTAAGTATTAGATGGAACGATTATTTCATCACCATTTCCAAATCCTAATGCCATTATAGATAATTTTAATGC
>CAMEZN010000045.1 GCA_945947845.1 uncultured Mucispirillum sp.
GGTGAGCGTTCTTATGATATATACTCTCGTCTTTTAAAAGATAGAATAATTTTTCTTGGCACAGAAGTAGATGACCATGTGGCAAATATTATATGTGCCCAGCTTTTATTTTTAGAAGCTGATGACCCTGATAAAGATATATACTTATACATTAACTCTCCCGGTGGAGTTATAACATCTGGTATGGCAATATATGATACAATGAATTATATAAAACCAGATGTAGCAACTATCTGTTTAGGTCAGGCTGCCAGCATGGGAGCATTTTTACTTGCAGCAGGTGCAAAAGGTAAACGTTCAGCAGTGCCTAATGCTCGTATTATGATACATCAGCCATCAGGTGGTTTTCGTGGTCAGGCAACAGATATTCTTATTCAAACAAATGAGATTATTAAAACAAAAGAACATTTAAATAGAATTCTTTCTGCTAATACTGGCCAGCCATATGAAAAAGTTGCAGCTGATACTGAGAGAGATTATTTTATGAGCAGTGCAGAAGCAAAAGAGTATGGCTTAATTGATAATGTATTTGAAAAACGTGCTTGACAAGAATATAAAATATAATATACAAAGCCACCTGCATTAGGTGGCTTTTTTGGTAAAAAGCCACAGACACAGGAAGTGTCATCGCTTGCGTAAGTGCATGGAGCATTTACTGCGACCAAACGACTAAATAAATGGCTTTTTTGCTAAAAATCTGCATATTCTACATACAATGTGTATATTAGTATAATCTTTTCTTGCAATATTTACAGTATATATTATATTAATATGCGGTTAAGTAATGCAGTATAATAAAATATATAATATATTTCACAAAAAATACCGATAAAGTTTTTTGTTTACAGATATATTCTGGAGGAAATAATGTCTAAATTTGATGATGACATTCGCTGTTCTTTTTGCAATAAAGGCAGAGATGAAGTAAAAAAACTTATAGCAGGACAGCAGGAAGGAACATATATTTGTGATAACTGTGTGCAGTTATGTCAGGAAGTTATCCGTGAAGATATGGAAAACGATACGCAGTCTCAGGAATATGTTGAGCTTCCAACCCCTGAAGAAATACATAAGAAGTTAAATGAATATGTAATAGGTCAGGAAGATGCAAAACGGATTTTAAGTGTTGCAGTTTATAACCATTATAAACGGATACAGTATGCTTCAAAAAGTGATGTTGAGCTTGAAAAAAGTAATATTTTACTTATAGGTTCAACAGGAACAGGTAAAACACTTTTAGCAAGAACATTAGCAAGGCTTTTAAATGTGCCTTTTGCAATAGCTGATGCTACCACATTAACAGAAGCTGGTTATGTAGGTGAAGATGTAGAAAATGTAGTGCTTAAACTTCTGCAAAATGCTGATAACAATGTAGAGCTGGCAGAAAGAGGCATAATTTTCATTGATGAAATAGATAAAATCTCAAAAAAAGGCGACAGCCCTTCTATAACACGAGATGTATCTGGTGAGGGAGTTCAGCAGGCACTTCTAAAAATTATAGAAGGCACAGTAGCCAATGTTCCACCACAGGGCGGCAGAAAACATCCACAGCAGGAATATATACAGGTAGATACAACAAATATCCTTTTTATCTGCGGCGGAGCATTTGACGGTATGGAAGAAATCATTAAAAGAAGGGTTGGCAAAAAAACTCTTGGGTTTGGAGCAGTTGACGGAGAAAGCAGCCACAATGCAAAAAATATGAAAAGAATGGAGCTTCTAAAACAGCTTGAACCAGATGATTTTGTTAAATATGGGCTTATTCCAGAATTTGTAGGCAGGCTGCCTATTACAGCTGCACTTGATGAACTTGATGAAGATGCACTTGTCCGTATATTAGTAGAGCCTCATAACTCACTTATTAAGCAGTATGAAGCTATGCTTGGTTTTGATAATGTTAAACTTACTTTTACAGAAAATGCACTTCGTGCAGTGGCAAAACTTGCAATCAAAAGAAAAACAGGTGCAAGGGGGCTTCGTTCTATATTAGAAGATGCTATGCTTGATGTTATGTATAAAATACCGTCAGAAGCCGGCAGCATAAGAGAGTGTATTATTAACGAAGAAGTGATTACAGATAAAGCTGAACCAATTTTAGTCAGAATTGATGATAACAATAAAGATAATATTACAGAAAAAGAAACAGTAGAAGATTTTGTTATCCTAAAACCTGCTGATAATGGGCAGGAAACTGCATAAAAATTAATTAAGGTTGTAAAATTATGAGTCAAAAAGAACAATTTACAGTTATTCCTTTACGAGATGTGGTAGTATTTCCTCATATGATTATGCCTATTTTTGTGGGCAGACCTCGTTCTGTGAAAGCACTGCATATTGCAAATACAACTGATAAACGACTTTTTCTTACACTGCAAAAAGATGCTGCAACAGATAATCCTGCACAAGAAGATTTAAATGAAACAGGTGTTATAGCAAGAGTTCTGCAAACTCTGCAACTGCCTGATGGCAATGTAAAAGTATTAATAGAAGGCTTAAAAAGAGCAAAAATGATAAGCCTTAATCTTGATGATGACTGTTATTTTGCTGATGTAGAATTCATAGAAGAGGATACAGCAGATACAAAAGATATGGATACAGCCAGATTTATGCTTGTTAAAAATTTTGAAGCATATGTAGGGCAGACAAAGCGGGTTAATCAAGAACTATATAATAATATAATCCAGTCAGAAAACTTAACCCGCCTTACTTTTATGATAGCATCTAACCTAAAAGTAAAAGCACAGGATTTTCAAAGTGTCTTAGACATTAATAATCCTATTGACCGTGCAGAAAAAGTAATGGAGCTTATCCAGACAGAATTAGAGCTTTTAAAGATAGATGACCGCATAAAAAACAGAGTAAAAGCCCGCATGAGCCAGTCTCAGAAGGAATACTATTTAAATGAGCAGATGAAAGCTATCCAAAAAGAGATGGGCAAAGAAGATGACTATAAGGCAGATATTGATGAAATAGAGCAGAAGATAAAAGAAATGGATATGCCTGAACAGGTAAAAGACAGGGCAGAAAAAGAACTTAAAAAACTTCGCTTTATGCCGCCAATGAGTGCAGAAACAACAGTTGTCCGTAACTATTTAGACTGGATTATAAGCCTGCCATGGAACATTAAAACAGAAGACATAATAGATATTAAGCATGCAGAAGAAGTGCTGAATAAAGACCATTACGGCTTAGAAAAACCAAAGGAAAGAATACTAGAATTTTTATCAGTAAGAAAATATTCAGAAAATATGAAAGGCTCAATAATATGTTTTGTAGGGCCGCCGGGAGTTGGTAAAACATCACTTGCCCGCTCAATAGCAGATGCAATGGGCAGAAAATTTGTCCGCATGAGTATGGGTGGTGTAAGAGACGAAGCGGAAATAAGAGGGCACAGAAGAACATATATTGGAGCACTGCCGGGAAAAATTGTGCAGTCAATGAAAAAAGCAGGCAGTATGAACCCAGTATTTCTGCTTGATGAAATAGATAAAATAGGCTCAGATTACAGGGGCGACCCAGCTTCTGCTCTGTTAGAAGCATTAGACCCAGAGCAGAATAACACATTTACAGACCATTACCTTGAAACAGAGCTGGATTTATCAAAGGTATTTTTCATAACAACAGCAAACTCGCTTGAAACAATACCAGCTCCGCTTTTAGACAGAATGGAAGTTATCCGCCTTTCAGGATATACAGAACAGGAAAAACTCCATATTGCCCGCGGTTTTTTAATCCCTAAGGAACTAAAAGAGCACAATGTGGAAGAAGGTAAAATCACAGTAACAGACAGTGCTGTAATGGAGCTTATAACATACTACACAAAAGAAGCAGGTGTCCGCTCTCTTGAAAGGAATATTGCTTCTTTAATAAGAAAAAGTGTAAAAAAACTAGTAACAGATGAAAGCATAGAGCATATAGAAGTTGATGATAAAGTAACAAGGGAATATTTAGGACCAAGAAAATTTAGAATCGGCGGAGTATATGAAGATGAAGAAATGGGAGTTGCCACAGGGCTTGCATGGACTCAATACGGTGGAGATTTACTTCAAATAGAAGTAGCACTTTTTGAAGGCAGCGGCAAGCTGATTGTAACAGGTCATCTAGGTGATGTAATGAAAGAATCTGCAAACATAGCTTACTCGGTAGTCAAGAGTATAGCAAGTGATGCAGGAGTTCCAGCTTATAGGTTTAAAGATTTTGATATACATTTACATGTGCCAGAAGGTGCAGTGCCAAAAGATGGCCCGTCAGCAGGTATCACAATGGCAACAGCTATATTATCAGCAGTATCAGAGAGAAAGGCAAACTGCAAAATAGCAATGACTGGCGAAATAACATTAAGGGGCAAAGTTTTACAAATAGGCGGCTTAAAAGAAAAAGTGCTTGCAGCACACCGTGCAGGCATAAGAACAGTAATCTGCCCTATTGAAAACGAAAAAGACTTGACGGATATCCCAGAAGATGTTAGAAATGAAATGGAATTCAAGCTTGTTTCCACTTTTGATGAAGTGAGAGCACTTGTTCTAAAATAAACTATGAAAGAAGGTGGACACGTTGGCAGTTAATGCAATCGTCCGAGTTGATGGCGACAATGTTGACCAAGCATTAAAACTTTTAAAAAAGAAAATTGAACGAGAAGGTTTAATTCGTGAGATTAAAAAACATGCTTACTATGAAAAACCAACAGAAGTAAGACGTAAAAAACTTTTAAAAGCTCGTCGCAAACAACAGAAGTTACAAAGAAAACTTCAAAAAAGCTACAAAAATGCGTAGCACAAAAAAGGCCCTTTATGAGAAGGGTCTTTTTTTGTATGTGGAAATGAAATATATAAAATATATTTATACAGCAGTAAATAAAACTCAAATATAAAAGACATAATATGTCGTCAAAATATTTATCATAAAATGATATACAAATAAGGATAATATAGGCTATACTATAATACTAAAATTTATTATAATAGTTGTAATAAACTATTTGCAGCACAATAATATACATATAAAAGGGCTTACATGGATTATTTATCATCATTAAATGAGGAGCAGCAAAGGGCGGTAACTTTCAGTGGAAAACATGTATTAGTTATTGCAGGGGCTGGCACTGGCAAAACTAGAACTATTATTCACAGGGCAGTTCATCTGCTTAGTCAGGGTGTAAGGCCTGATAAAATTCTCATTCTTTCATTTACAAGGAAATCTGCCAATGAAATAGTAGAAAGAATTAAGCAGTATCAGGAGGCGGGTCCTACATTAAATTTATCTGGGCAGACATTTCATTCTTGGTGTTCTCATATTATAAAAAATAATCCGCAGGTATTTGAGCAGCATGATTATACACTGCTTGATATTGAAGATGTGGACAGTCTTTTTAAGATGCTTTTTACACAAAAATATAAAAATGATAAAACAATAGACCAGAAACTTTATTCTAAAATACAGGCAGTTTATTCTTATATGTTAAATACTAGAAAGCCGCTGATAGATGCTATTAAAATACAGGAATGTGGCAATATGAGCAGCAGGAAACAGAAGAATATATTGAAAATAATGAAAATGTATTTAAAGAAATTATGCGGGATTATATTGCCTATAAAAAGAAAAATAAGTTATTTGATTATGATGATTTATTATACATCACAGCAAACGGTTTAGCACAGAATGAAGAAGCAAGAAAGTTTATATCATCAAAATACGAGCATATACTGGTAGATGAGTTTCAGGATACGAACCCCTTGCAGTATCAGCTATTAGAATCATTTTACCATAACTGCCACTTATTTTGTGTAGGCGATGATGCACAGTCAATCTATGCTTTTCGTGGTGCAGACTTTAAATCAATGCACAATTTTACAAATATTGTGCCTGATTCTGCAAAATTATATCTTAACACAAACTACCGTTCAACTCAGGAAATTTTAGATATTTCAAACTGGCTTTTAGAGCAGTCGCCAATAGAATACGGCAAACACTTAAAAGCATACAGGGGGCAGGGCTTAAAGCCTGTTATGGAGTATGTATATGATGAATATTCAGAAGCTAATTCTGTAACAGATAAAATACTTCTTTATTTTATGAATAAGAATATAGACTATTCAGGGCATATGGTATTAAGCAGAACACTTTCAGGGCTCAGGCAGGTAGAAGGTGCATGTGTAAGGAAAAAAATTCCATATAAATTATACGGTGGAAGCAGTCTTATGAAATCCCGCCATATACGAGATGTTGTTTCTGTTATGAGAATTATAGCAAACTACAAAGACGGCCTTGCATGGAACAGGTATTTACAGCTTTGGAATAAGATAGGCCCTGCAACAGCAGCAGTGCTGACAGAAAGTATGATAAATGCTGATAATCTAGGGCAGGCATTAGATATTTTAAAAGCAAAAAATATAGATAAGAAAATATGGGAAGTGCTGGAATCTGCCTTTCCTTATTCAAGTTCGCCGTCTGAAATGATAAATCAAATATTACTTTTAATGGATTTAAGGTTTTCAGAAATCTATAAAGAAGAATGGATTAACTGGCGGAAACAGGATTTTATAGTATTAGAAGAGATAGCTTCAAGCACAACTTCCATAACAGAATTTATTACAGAATATATTTTAGACCCGGCACTAGAATCATCATTCATAGATGCAGATAAGCCAAAAGAGTGTGTAATACTTTCCACAATCCATTCTGCAAAAGGTTTGGAAGCAGATGTATGCCACTTATTAAATGTTACACCGTATTCATACCCTTCAAAAAGAGCAATAAAAGAGGGGGAAGAAAGCATAGAGGAAGAAAGGCGGTGCCTTTATGTTGCCTTAACAAGAGCAAAAAATGAGCTTATACTATACAGCAGATATTTTACAAATGTAGGTTCAGGAATGGCAGACAGCACTGGTAAATCACATTATTTTCTTAATGAGCTTCCAGATGAAGTTTACAGTATAAATGGTATGCTGTCAGAAAAGGACAAAGAAAATACAGTATATAAAGGCAGTAAAATCTCAGTAGATATTGATTTATTTTAATAACTATACTATTATATATAAATACATATTTAGGTGATATATGCACGAAACAGGTATTGCACAAAGTATATTAGAGATTGCATTAAAAACAGCAGCAGAAAATGGTGCAAAAAAGATAAATAATATAGCTGTCCGCATAGGGAAGATGAGTGCTATTGATGAGGCATCACTTAGGTTTGCTTTTGATGCGTTAAAGGCTGGCACAATAGCAGAAAATTCAGAGTTTGAGTATATGGAAGTGCCCTTAACTGGCAGATGTGAAGAATGTGGAACAGAATCAGAACTTGACGGATATTTTGTGCTGTGTCCGAAATGTAATTCTGGCAGGATTAAAATATTATCAGGTAATGAATTAGAAATTGCATATATAGATGTGGATTAGTCAGGAGTTAGATTATGGAAAAAATAGAGATAAACCAGAAGGTGCTTTCAAAAAATGATATGGACGCAGCAGAGCTTCGCAGCAGGTTTAAAAAGAACGGCACTTTTACTGTTAATATTATGTCATCACCGGGCAGCGGTAAAACTAGTCTTTTAGAAAAAATATTAGGTGCACTATCTTCTAAATATAATGTGGCAGTAATAGAAGGCGACTTGCAGACAGAAAACGATAAAGAAAGGATAGAAAAAGTAGGAGTAAAAGTTGTTCAGATACAGACTGGTGGAGCATGTCATTTAGAAGCCGCAGAAATAGAAAGAAAACTGCCCCTTGTTGATGGTGATAATTTAGATTTACTTATTATTGAAAATGTTGGTAATTTAGTATGCCCGTCAGAATATGATTTAGGGCAGGACGCAAATATTATCCTGCTTTCTGTTACAGAAGGGGACGATAAACCGCTGAAATATCCAACAATGTTTTTCGCTGGTGATATCTTTATTATTAATAAAATAGATTTAGCTCCATATGTTGATTTTGATATAGAAAAAGCCATATCAAATGCTAAAAAAATAAAAAGCACATTAGAAGATTTTACTATTTCATGCAAAACTGGTGATGGTTTACAGCAGGTTATAGACTGGTTTGAGCGTGGTATTCTGGCAAAAAAACAATGCTCATAGCAGGTTTAGATGAAGTAGGCAGGGGCTGCCTTGCAGGACCTGTTGTTACATGTGCAGTAGTATTTGAAAGCGGGTTTTATGATGACCGCATAAAAGATTCTAAAAAACTTTCTAAAAAAAAGCGGGAAGAGCTTTATCCATTTATCATAGAAAATGCGGTATCTTACGGTATAGGTGTGGTCTGCCCAATTATAATAGATAAAATAAATATATTAAATGCAGTAAAACAATCAATGCATTTAAGTTTATCACGGCTTAAATGTGATTATGATAAATTAATTGTTGATGCAGTAGCACTTAATAATATTAATAAAGAGTATATCCACCCTAATAAAGCAGATGATACATATATTCAGGTATCAGCTGCATCAATAATCGCAAAAGTATACAGGGATAACTTAATGGCAGAGCTTGCAAAAGTATATAAAGGCTATTTTTGGGAAAAAAATGCAGGCTATGGCACAAAAGAACATATTGAAGCTATCAAAAATCATGGTATAACAGAAGTTCATAGAAAATCTTTTCTAAAAAATTTTATATAAAAGGCAGTCAATGGATAAAATATTATCAGGAAAAGATGGGGAAGAAAAAGCCTGTAATTATTTAAAATCAAAAAAATATAAAATATTAGAAAGAAATTACAGATGTATATATGGTGAAATAGATATTATTGCAAAAGATAATGATACACTTGTAATTATAGAAGTAAAATACAGGAAAACTGCAAAATACGGCAAAGGATATGAAGCAGTAACATACACAAAGCAGCAGAAAATTATAAGAACAGCAGAATATTATATAAATGATAAACATATAAAAATGCCAGTAAGATTTGATGTAATTTCAATAGATGATAATGAAATAACACATATAGAAAATGCTTTTGGAGTATAATAATGAAAAAAATATCAAAAATATTACTGCTGATATTTGCTTTAATAATAGTATTAATAATTGCAGGGTATTTTATGGAGCAGAAAAAAGAATATAAAATAGATGAAAGTTTAAAAGGAAAAGTAAATTTAATAGTAGTAGAAAAATCTAAACGGCAGCTATCTATATATCATAATGATAAGCTTTTAAAAACATATAAAATATCACTTGGTAAGAACCCG
>CAMEZN010000046.1 GCA_945947845.1 uncultured Mucispirillum sp.
AGCCCTGTTAAAATTTTCCTTGCTGTTGCAGGGTCTATAACAATTTCTTTACCTTCATCAGAAGGGTGCATGCTTTTTATAACAAGCTGTTCAATAGGCTGCGGAAGTGCAAATACATAAAGTTTGCCATCTTGTGCTAAAAGACTTTCTGTAATCTGCTTACGAAGTGCAAAACGAACTTTTTCCGTTAAATATTCAATATCTTTATTCATTGTGCCGTAAGTTGCAAGTGCTTCTAATATAGTTTGTAAATTTCTAATTGAAACTCGTTCTTTTAAAAGATTTTGCAGCACTCTGTTTAATGTGCTTAAATCTAATATACCCGGCACAACATCTTCTACTATTTTTGGGTGTTTTTCTTTTAATTTATCAAGCAGGTCTTGTGTTTCCTGCCTGCCTAAAAGCTCAGCAGAATTTTTCTTGATAACTTCTGTTAAATGGGTTGCAATAATAGTAGCAGGGTCAACAATAGTATAGCCTGATATTTCTGCTTTTTCTTTTTCTACTTCATCAACCCATTTTGCAGGCAGTCCGAAAGCTGGTTCTTTTGTCGGAATACCATTAATATCGTCCATTGGACCTGCTGGGTTCATAGCCATATATCTATCTGGCATAACATTGCCTTTTGCTGTCCGCACTCCACGAAGAAGAACTACATATTCATCTGAATCAAGCTGTAAATTATCTCTTATCCTGACAGGTGGCACAATAAAACCCATTTCTAGTGCTATCTGCCTTCTAATTGATTTTATCCTGTTTAAAAGAGTGCCGCCTTGAGCTGCATCTACAAGTGGAATTATTCCAAAACCAATTTCCAGCTCCATTGTATCCATTTCAAGAAGTTCTTTAACTTCTTCTTCCTCTGGTGCTGGTGGTTTTTCCTCTTCATTTTCACCATTTTCTTCATCATCAGCAGTATCACCTTTTTTCTCTTTGCGAAGCATAAGGTAACCCACTCCAACAGCTACTAAACCAAGAAAAATAAATGCAAGCTTTGGCATACCCGGAATAATAGCAAAGAAAAGAAGAATACCACCTGTAATAAAAAGCACTTTCGCTTGTGGGAATAACTGTTTTGTAAGCTGTTTTGCCAGTGAACCAGAATCATTGCCGGCCCTTGTTACAATTATACCTGCTGATGTAGATATAATAAGTGCTGGAATCTGACCTACAAGACCATCACCAATAGTTAATATTGTAAAAACTTTTGCTGCCTCTGCAATAGGCATACCGTATTGAAAAGCACCAATCGCAAGACCGCCAATAATATTTATGGCTGTAATAATAAGCCCAGCTACTGCATCACCACGAACAAACTTAGAAGCACCGTCCATACTTCCATAAAAATCTGCTTCCCTTCTAACATCTTCACGGCGTTTGCGAGCTTCATCTTCGTTGATAATACCTGCATTCAAATCAGCATCAATTGCCATTTGCTTACCCGGCATAGCATCTAATGTAAAACGAGCAGCAACCTCTGCAACCCTTCCAGAACCTTTTGTAATAACCATAAAGTTTATTAATACAAGTATGATAAACACTATTATACCAACAACATAATTACCACCTACCACAAATTGACCAAATGCACGGATAATTTCACCAGCTGCATCTGGCCCTTCATGACCATGCAGTAATATTGTTCTTGTTGTAGATACATTTAATGAAAGCCTAAATAGTGTTGTTAACAGTAACACAAATGGAAATGATGAAAAATCAAGCGGTCTTTCCGCATATAGTGATACAAGTAAAATAATTATACTTAAAGATATGCTGACAGTTAGAAAAAAATCTAATATAATAGATGGTATAGGTATAATCATTATAACAAGTATAAACATTACACCTAATGCCAAAGCAATATCTGTCTGCTTTGTAATTTTTTTCATAATAGATGCTGCTGTTACTTTTGTATCTGCTGCCATATTTATCCTTAAAAATTATCACTATTATATTTATATACTATACAGCTTATTATAGCCATACTTTTTTATATTATATAAAAAATATATTATTTTTTCCATAGAAAATTAATTGAGATATGTATTATTTCTTTTACTGCTTGATTTTTATTATTAAAAAAACAGCCCTGCACATGTTAAGCAGGGCTGAATAGATATTTAATATTATATTTTAAACTGTTCTATTAATATTTTAAGCCGCTCTGTTCTTTGCTGTAAATGGCTTACAGTATTATTGACTTCATTTACTGCGGCATTACTTTCTTCTATACCTGCTGCTACTACCTGAGCATTATCAACAACAGATTGAATTGTTACATACTGGTCAGAAACTGATTGTGATATTGGCTTCATATCTGAATAAAGATTTGTAACATCTTCAACTGCTCGTTTAATTTCTCCTGTTACACTTTGAATATTGCCTGCACCTTCCTGAACACTTTCAACTGATTTTTCCATTGCATTAGAAGCATTTTCAGAATCTTTTGATAATTCATTTATAATAGATTCCACTTCACCTATTGCATGCTGAGTTCTCTCTGCAAGTTTTCTTACTTCATCAGCAACAACAGCAAAACCTCTGCCTGCTTCTCCTGCTCTTGCTGCTTCAATTGCTGCATTTAATGCAAGAAGGTTTGTCTGGTTTGCTATATCATTAATAACATTTAATATGTTGCCTATCTGAGCAGAACTTTCTGATAAATGGCGGATAGTTTCAGATAAGGAAATAGTATCTCTTTCTATATCTTCCATATCGCTGCTTACTTTATCTAAATTTTCTGCTTCTTTTCTTGTGTTATCAGCTGTTGTTTCTAAAAACTGCATGTTTGTTTCAAGAGCATCACTTGTATTTTTAGAAATGTTACTTACCTGACCCATGCCTTCAACCATTTCTGATACTTGATGAGCCTGTGAATCAAATGTAGTAGATAATTCTTCCATTGTTGCTGCAAGCTGATTATTTGCTGATGCAACTTCTTCAACAGAATCGCGGACTTCTTTTATTACACTTTCCATAGACTCTATGAATACATTGACTCCTTTTGCAATCTGCCCCAACTCGTCATCTGTTTTGGAAGGTATTCTAATAGTTAAATCCTTGCTGGCTGCTGCATTTGTAATTTGTTTTTGAAAAACTGTTAATGTATTTAATGATTTTCTTAATACAAAAAGCAGAACCACAAGAGATATAATTAATAGTATCAAACCAAAAAGAGTGCTTTGCAGTGCTACCATTCTAATCTGCTTAACAACAAGATTACCACTTATACCATATAAAATATATAAATCATAACCGGGGATTTTATATACTGCTCCAATGCGGTCTTCACCAGCACGACTTACATATTCTATAAATTCTTTTGATGATATATTTCCACTTATTACACCTTTTATAAAGTTACCTAAATCTGCTGAAAAAATACTATCTGCATTATTAAGTAAAACACCACTTTAAAGTGCTGATATAATTCTAGTATCATTTTCCATTAAATAAAATTTGCCATCAACAACTTCATTTGCCATCTTTTTATATAAAGATTCAAAATCAAGATATATATCAAAAGTAAGAATACCTTTTACTCCATTTGCTGAATTTAATGGGTGGCTTATTGTGATACATGGAATATCTGGACGAACTTGGTCTTTATAGGCTTTTGATATATAGACTCCATTATATTTTACACCATCTTTATACCAGTCTCTTTTTCTATGGTCATAGTCTGCACTAAGTCCTAAGTTATTTACACTATAAAATGTGCCATCATCAAATGCTGCCATAATGTTTGATACACCAAGTGTATTTTTAGTTTCTTCAAAAGCAAGTTTATATGTTTCAACTAATTCTTTTGGATTTTCACCTGTCATTGATTTTGCCAGCATGGTTATACCTCTTGTATATCTGTCAAAATCTTTTCCGATAATAGTTGCAATATTATCTGTTACTCTGTTTTGTATATTTTTATAAAGAGTTAAAGAATTTGAGTGCATACTGAAATAATTAAATAAAATTAATACTAAAACTGTAATAATTAATGCAGCAGCAGATACAATTAATAGTTTAGCTTTTAATGATAAATTTAGGTTATTCATATATTCTCCCCTATGAAAAATATACTATAAATATACAAAAAAATTTTTACAGCTATTTCAGGCATACTTTTTCTATATACTTATATTTGCTTATTTTTGCTATATAAACCATTAATTTGATAATGTCAATTGAAATACTTATTTTTGATTATTTATATAAAAATTTATTATGACTATTATTATTTATGTTAGATAGAGCAGTTGCTCCAGTGTTATTTCACTGGAGCAGCTTTTATTTTTGCAAGATAATTACCTAATACCATATCTGTTTTAAGAATATGGGCAATAAGCCATTTTTTCAGAAACTCTAATATATTTACTATTAAAACTTCTTCACCTTTTTCTAGTTTATTATATATTTGCTTAACTTCTTCTAATATATCATCATGCTGTGCTTTATGACCTGCATATTCCTGAAAACCATATTTTTCCATCATTTTATTTTCAAAATTAAAGTGCCATACAGTATAATCTGCTAAATCTTTAATTACTGATTTAATTTCCTGACTATCTGCATTATTCATAAAGGCATAGTATATTTGGTTAAGTAAATCTATCCATTTTTTATGCTGGTTATCCATTGGTTCATAATTTACTGATAAAGAAGATGAAAATGTTAAATATTTGTTGCTAGTGTTATTTTTTTCTGCATATTCTTTTGTAATTTTTTTAAGCTCTTCTGCTATATCTTCTAAATTTTCACCTAATTTTCTACTTTCACATGTAATAGATATAGCATTTTTATTTTCATTGAATATACCTTCAATTGAATTATTTATATCAAAAATACTTTCATGCTGGTTATGAATGGAAGCAACAATATTTTGTGTTATATCTATCATTTTATTTGTTTCATTTTTTATTTTATTAACTATCTCATTTGTTTCTTCTGTTAGTGTGATAGCTTCTTTTACCTGCTGAGCATTTGTATTAATTTGAGTTGAAATATTACCTGTCTGCTCATAAAGTTTATTAATTACTTTTTCTATTTCTGCTGTAAAACTAGTTGTCTTTTCTGCTAATTTCCTTACTTCATCTGCAACTACTGCAAATCCTCTGCCTGCTTCTCCTGCTCTTGCAGCTTCAATTGCTGCATTAAGTGCTAAAAGGTTAGTTTGGTCTGCTATATCTTCAATACCTTTTATGCTGTTTTTTATATCATTAGAATATTCTATAAATTCACACATTGTAACAACAATAGAATCAACTGTTTCATCAATAATATGCATTTTAGAAGTATTAGATGACATTGCAACACTGCATTTATCTGATTCTTCTAAACATATTGCTGCGGTTTTAGCAGAGTTTTCACACATTTCATTAACCTGTTCTGCTTCTGTTTTTAGAACATTTACCATATTAGATACATTTGATAATTTCTCATCTACTGTCTGCATATTATTATTTAATGACTGATGAACATTTGTCATGTCTTGTGCAATAGAAGATATATAAATATGGGCACTATTAAAATTATAGTAAATACCATTAATTTTTTCATTCTGCTGATTTAATGCATTTGTTATTTCCCTTGTTAACTTACATTTATCATCAATACAAGGGTATGTGCCAGTTGATATATTATTTATATAATTTAAGATATTCTTTTCATGTTTTCTATACGATAATTTTAACAAATAATTTTGAATAAGAGAAAATAAAGCAATTACTAATGAAGCTATAAAAGCTTTAACCCCCAAGAAAATAAATACTAATACTAATGTTGCAGCAATAATTAAATAATACAATTTTGTTATACTGCTCATATTAAAATCCCTCCCCAAAATAAATAGAATATAAAACATCCAAAAGATAACTTACACTTTATCTTTTGGACATATACGAAAAGGATTAGTGTCACAATATTATTCAAATATTGCAAACTCTTCATTAAAATAGCTGCTTAAAGTGCCATTATCAAAATTTGTAACCATAAGGCTGTTTTTAATTATAGAATCAGCACGTAAACCACCTTGTGGACCTTCTACATTAAGAAGATATACATAATTACCTGAATCATTACTTAATTTGTTTAGTTTGAAGATATAAGTTTTTTGGTTATCGTTTGTTTTAAGAACAATTACAAGTTTACCATCTTCTATACCAACATAGTTAACATATGAGTTACTATTTTCAAAATTACCATAAGGGCGTTCAATAAAGTAGCTTGTTAAACCTCTATCAGTTGCTTTTGAAATTGCATCTACACCAAATTTATCAGGAAAATATGATTCTTGAATAGGGAATATTAAATGGTGATATGCATGTTCTTTAAAGCCATTTTTATTATTTATAATGCCATCGCTATATAACTGAGTTTGGATAACTACTGAATAAACATATCTATATACATCCCAGTGTTTTTGAATACCTATTCTTTGTGAAGTGATATCAAGAACTTGGTCGCAAGTATTAACTTTACCATTATAAATAGGTGCAGAAGTTAATGCCTGTGTGCAGTTATCACTTAATATTGTGCTGTTAGAACCATCTTGTATGCTGAAATAATCTATTTCATATGAACCTACAAGAGTATCAGGTGCATTGATATCTGGTGCTAATAAAGGCATAGGTGCAGCTTCTTCTTCTGCACAACCATATAAAGCAAAAAGAGATATAAGAGCTAATAAAGCAAAAAGTTTTTTCATTTTAAACTCCTTTTTTTAAGCCTACCTACCACTTTTTATGGCAGGCAGGATTTATTACTACAACTACTAATATGAAAAAAGTATTTTAGTAGTGGTTTAATAAGAAGAGACAGCAGTAGTTGTAGTATCTTCTGTTGTGTAAAAATTAATTGTTGAACTTGGTAAAGTAACGGCAGTTGCAGTAGTATCTGCATCAGTATAGCTTAATGTTACAAACCCATTAGTTCCTGCATTTGCACTTGTAATTGCATTATTTGCTGTTACTGTTAAAGAACAATCAGCTTGTGTATTTTGTGTGCAAGTATTATTAGTTATAGTTACACCACTTCCTGTATTCACTTGGCTATAACTTGGGCTAAATGGCTGTTCTTTTGTATATAGCCCATTTGTAGCTGCATTATCATAAGTATATAAAGCAGGTTTTGGTCCAAAATAATTTAATTTAATATCAATTGAAGTTGCTTCTCCCTGTTTAATTTTATAATTGCTGTTTATTTTATTACCTGCAATATAAGCATAGCTTATTTTACCTACACTTAAATCTGTTGATTTATATGTATGATTATGTCCTTTTACTGATATTACAAGATTACCAGCAGCATTATTTGCAGCAGCAGCTGCAGCTTCACTTGCAAGTATAAATAATCTGTAATGACTGTTTGGAGTAATTTCTTTAATAATATATTTTCCAGTTGTAAGAGATGTTGCAGTAGTATCTTCTGTGAATTGTGCTGCTCCATTATATGTGCCTGTTACTTTAATATCAGCCGCTGTTATAGTATTACCTGTTGTTGCTTTTACATCAAAAATAGCTGCACTATTTGTTTCCTCTAAATACATAGAAGTTAATGGAAGTATATTATACTCTACTGGTTTAGTTCCTTTTACAAGAATAGATGATGTAGAATTAACAGTTAAAGTATCAGTTAATTTATTAGCAAGAGTTAATGATAATGTTTTTTCAGTAGAAATAGTTTCACAGCTGTAAATTGTAATACCACATTTAACTTGTCCATTTTCTAAACAACCACCTAAAATTGTTGAATTATCAACAAAATCTTCTATTACAAATGGAGCAACCATATTAGCTGTTATTAACCCAGTAATATCATTTGTTGCTGCTTTTGGACCTTCTACTTTTTTATTAACATTGTCATAAGCATATAAATCAACTTTAACTGGTTCTGAAACTATGCTGATACCTTTTTTAACAACATCGCCTCTATCGTCTGTTACATTATCAGGAATATGAATAGTTGTAATTTCATTTTCATTCATATCTTTCCATATTCTTGCAGGTTTTACATTAAAGTTGTTAAAAAGGAATTTTTGGTTGCCTACACTAATTGTTACATTTTTTGCATTAACTGCTGTTTTTGCATGTAAAAGAACTTGGATTTGGTAAAGCCCCGGTTTTGTATCAGTAGCTTCTTCTTTTTTTACAATAACAAGTGTTTTATTTTTAGTTGAATCTGTAATAGTTCCATTATCTTTATTTAAAACAATAGTTTGAGCTTCAAGCCCTATACCTTCAACTTTTATATTTACACCTTTACTATAAGCTTCTTGCACAGCTTTTGTATATCTGTAATTATATTCTTCGTCAGTTTCACCTTCAACTCTTTCTACAACAGTATTAGGTATTTCTACAGCATTATTTACATTAACAACAAAATAGCTGTTATCTGCATCTAGAACTGTATTATTTGCTAATTCAGCAGTGTATACTCTGCCTAAATTAGTAACTGCATTATTTTCTTCTTCTGCACAGCCTGCAAGAGCAAGTGCAGTAAGAACCGTTAGAATAGTTAAAATTAACTTTTTCATATCTAACTCTCCTTAGTATTTTTATATATCTTTTCATAAAGAGTATTACTCTTCATATTTTTCCCAATCACAAAATTTTAATTTTGAATTATCTAATGTTATTACAAAAACAGGGGTATTATATTCTTTGCAATATTTCATAATCTGCTCTATGTTTGATGTAAAATATAGAGTAGCAAACCCATCTGCCTGCTCAGCAGTATCAGCAATTACACTTACAGATTTATAATTATTTGATGATTCAAATGTTACACCACTAAAAATATGTGTTATTCTTTTATTATCAGGTGTCATAAAAAATCTTTCATAATTACCGCTTGTAGCAACTGCTTTGTTTGTTAGTTTTATTATGCTTGCAATACCATTTTCTCTATCTGGGTCTTGTATAGAAATTTTATAAGGATTTTTTCCATATTTGAGCCCATTAGCATATAAATCTCCACCTGCATTGACTATAAAATTTTTAAACCCCTCCTTTTTCATATAAGCAACAGTTTTATCTATTATATATCCTTTAGAATTTGCACTTAAATCTATTAAGGTATCTGCATG
>CAMEZN010000047.1 GCA_945947845.1 uncultured Mucispirillum sp.
AAAACTTCCAAAAATAGAGATTGGCGATATTATAGTTATTCATGATACTGGTGCTCATGGTCATGCAATGGGTTTTAACTATAATGGCAAACTTCGTTCTGCTGAACTGCTTTTAAAACAAGATGGTTCTGTTGAAATGATTAGAAGAGCAGAAACATTAGAGGATTTGTTTGCAACATTAAAGTTTTAAGATATACAAAATAAAAAGGAGGTGATATGCAAAAAAATTCAGTTTTGAAAAATATTGTTTTTTTAGATAGAATGTATGTGCCTTTAATTGTAAATGTATTATACATTTTATCAATTATTGCATCAATTGCTGGTGGAATATTTCTCTGTTTTTATGAACTGCCAGATATTTCCATATCTTATAATATGGATTTTTCCATTGAGATGAAAAGGTATATTGCAGAAGGTATTGCACTAATTATTTTAGGACCTGTTGCAGCTCGTCTTTCTGCTGAACTGCTTATTATACTTTTTAAAATTAATGAGCAGGCTGGCAAACTTGCAGATATGAGTATGTCTAATAATCAGCAGAGTGATAAATAAAAGGTTGGTGATAATATGAAAAATCTTTTTGTTTTAAATGGTAAGTTTATTTTGCCAATAATTATAAATATTATATATATTCTGGCAGTGATTTTTACTCTATTTTTTGGTATATATCTTATATATGATGAAGTAATTACAGGACACGGCTGGGATAAAGAAGTGTTCTTAATTATTGGTCTGCTTGCTATTTTTGTTATGCCATTTGTTATAAGAATATATGCTGAATTATTTATTGTTTTATTTAAAATATATAAGAAAATGAAACTGATTACAGAATTAAAAGAAAAAAAATTACAAAGAATAAATACAGGAGAATAGTCATATGAAAAACATTTTATTTTTAAATAAATTTTATACACCTAAAATAATTAATATAATATACTGGGCATCTGCAATATTATATGTTTTAACAGGTTTATTTTTAGTTATACAAGGTTATGATGCAGAAGAAAGACTTCAAGGTTTATTTTTATTTATTTTAGGACCTATTCTTGCAAGGATAGTTGCAGAATTAACAATTATTCCATTTAAAATATATGAAAGAGTTTCCAAAATAGCAGATAATATGGCAGCAGATGAAGAAAAACAAAGTGCTGAAAATAAAGAACAAGTGGATTTATAAAAAGCTGTGTAATTTAATAATATTTTATTAATATAGTATTAAGTCCTGTTTATCAGGACTTTTTTTTATAGTAAGAATATATTTAAAGGAAATTGCTAAGGAAATTGCTTATGAAAAAGTTGCATATATTATTTATATTTTTAATGTTAATCTTAATTATACCATTAGGCTGTAAAAAAGAAACAGAAAAAGAAACTAAACCAATTGCAGAAGAAACTGAAATATCTGATAATGTATCAGAAGATATAAAAAATCTTATTGCATCATATAATAAAATAGAAAAAAAATATAAACCAAAAAACAGGTATGAATTAAAAGAGCTGTTAAAAGATGAAAATATAAAACTTGCTGCCATAGATGTAAGTTTAATAACAAATCTTTCTTATATATTTAAGGGCACAAACAGAAAAGATTTTGAAGGCATAGAAAGCTGGGAAGTGGCAACGAATGTTTTACAGTATAATACTTTTAAAGACACACCAATAGAAAATACTCCGCCGTCTTGGTATTTTAATCACCAGCCTGAAATATTATATACTCCTGAAAGTAAAGAGGAGCTGCAAGAGATTATATTTGATGTTGGAGCTGATATATATTTAGGCAGTATTGATGTAAGTAAACTGACTGATTTATCAAATATTTGGATTAATGTAGATAGTTTAGCTGGTATTGAATACTGGGACTTATCTAATGTGGAAGATGTGAGCGATATAACTTTTAGTGGTTATGCTAATGTTGATATAGGACACTGGGACGTATCAAAAGTAGTAGATATGACTGGCTTCTTATCAGGCATGGAGAATTTTAATTCAGATATTTCAGACTGGAATGTATCAAATGTAAAATCTATGTCAAAAATGTTTCTTAGCTCTCCAAAATTTAATCAGGATATAAGCCATTGGGACGTATCAAATGTAGAAGATATGTCTGAAATGTTTTCAGGAGCAAAAAGTTTTAATCAGGATATAAGCAGCTGGAATGTATCAAATGTGAAAAATATGGAGGAGATGTTTTATGAAGCAGAAAGTTTTAATCAATCTCTTAATAAATGGAATGTATCAAATGTAGAATTTATGGAAGATATGTTTTGTGGGGCAGCTAACTTTAATTCAGATATTTCTATCTGGAATGTTTCAAAAGTAAAAAATATGTCTGGTATGTTTTCTAGTGCAAAAAGTTTTAATCAAGATATTAGTAAATGGAATGTATCCAGTGTAAATTTTATGAATAATATGTTTTCTAATGCAGTTAGTTTTAATCAGAATATAAACAGCTGGAATGTATCTAATGTTTATGAGATGTCCCATATGTTTTCAGAGACAGAAAGTTTTAATCAGGATATAAGCGGCTGGAATGTATCAAATGTTTATGATATGTCATATATGTTTTTTTATGCAAAAAGTTTTAATCAAAATATAGGAAAATGGGATTTATCAGGAGCACATAATATTAGTGGAATGTTTATGGGTGCAGAAAACTTTAATCAGGATATTAGTGAGTGGAAGTTTTCAGATACAGCTAAGATAAATATGAGTAAACTATTTTTTGAAGCCAAGTCATTTAATCAGGATATTAGTAAATGGAATATGGCAAATGTGCATGATATATCATATATGTTTTATGGAGCAGAAAGTTTTCATCAAGATATAAGTAACTGGGATACACATAATGTTAGAAATATGGAAGCTGTATTTGCTTATATGAAAAATTTTAATGTGCCAATAGGTAAATGGAATACTGATAATGTTACTAATATGGAAGCTGTATTTTATGAAGCAGAAAGTTTTAATCAGGATATAAGCAGCTGGAATACAGGAAATGTTAAAAGTATGAAAGATATGTTTAATGGTGCAAAAGCTTTTAATCAGCCACTTGCAGCATGGAATACAGAAAATGTAGAAAATATGTCTGGTATGTTTGCAAGAACAGATAATTTTAATCAAAATATAAGCAAATGGGATACAGAGAATGTTAAAACAATGCACGGTATGTTTGCTCATGCTTTAAGTTTCAATCAGCCTGTTGATAAGTGGAACATGGAAAAGGTGGAAGATATAACAAATATGTTTGCTAGTGCAGAAAAATTTAATCAGCCTATTAAAAAATGGAAACTTAAAAATATAAAAACAATACACGGGCTTTTCCACAATACAAAAAGTTTTAATGAAAAGCTGCCGAATATAGATGATGAACGAGATATTTTCTATGTTGATATTTTTGCAGGTTCTGGATATACATCAAAAAGACCGAAATGGTATAAAGATAATGGCACAGCATACAAAAAAAAGAATGTTATAATAGGGGATAATCAAGTATATACATTAATTCGCAATATTAGTGAGTATGTAGCTTATGAATATTATAATGATTTATCCACAATTAATACTCACTATGCAGGAGAGATTATACCACTGCCACAAGACAGGGTAAGTTATAAAGGCATAGGAACATGGGACGTTTCAAATATACTTTATTTTTCTAAATTTTTTCGTGATTTCCCTTATTTTAATGAAGATATAAGCTCATGGGATGTATCTAATGCAACTGATATGAGCTACATGTTTTCAGGCGCATTAAAGTTTAATCAGGATATAGGCAGCTGGAATGTATCAAATGTAAGGGATATGACTGGAATGTTTCTTGGTGCAGTAAGCTTCAACCAAGATATAAGTTTATGGAATATTTCAGAAGTAAGAACTTTTTTTCAAATGTTTGATGGTGCAAAAAGTTTTAACCAAGATTTAAACAGCTGGTGTGTTGATGGCTGGCCGTATGATGCCATGGAATCAGGAAGAAAAATTAATATTAATCATATGTTTACAGGCACCCCACTTGCAGAAGATGAAGAAAACCTGCCACAGTGGTATTTTGAATTACAAAATCATTATGCAGCTGAAGAGATGGAAGAAAATGAAGGTGATTATGATGAGGAGTATGACGGTTAAGGATAATATGTAAATATATATTGCAGGCACTAATTTTTTAATTAGTGCCTTTTTTGTATAAATTGTATTGATTATACAGCCTTTTTTAAAATTATCTTGTATTTTTTAATAATCTAAACTAAAATTTATAAAATCTATTAAAAAGGAGAAGATAATGGATAAACAAAAAGTAATTCTTCTTATTCTTGACGGCTGGGGTTATAGAAAAGATACAGAACATAATGCAGTATTAGCAGCAAATCCTGTTAATTTTAAATCACTTTTACAGGATAATAAATGGACATTGATTGATGCTTCTGAGGAGCGTGTTGGGCTGCCATCAGGTCAGATGGGTAACTCAGAAGTAGGTCATACAAATATAGGAGCTGGTAGAATAGTATATCAAGACCTGCTTCGTATTTCTAATGATATTAAATCAGGTGGAGCAAAAAACAACCCTGTAATTAAAAAATTAATGGAAGATACTAAAAATGGCAGCGGCAGGCTTCATCTTTTAGGGCTTATCTCTGACGGCGGTGTTCATTCCCATATAGAGCACTTTAAAGGAATATGCATGATAGCTAAGGAATATGGCATAAAAGAAGTATATATCCATGCTTTTACAGACGGCAGAGATACACCACCTAACAGCGGTTTAGGCTATATTACAGATTTAGATAACTTTTTAAAAGAAAATAATGCAGGTAAGATTGCAGATATTACAGGCAGATTTTATGCTATGGATAGAGATAAACGCTGGGACAGGGTAGAAAAAGCATGGAACCTGCTTAGAAACGGTATAGGTGAAAGTCAAGCAGCTACTCCAATAGAAGCTATGAAAGCAAGCACAGAAACAGATGAATTTATTAAACCAGTGAAAATTACAGGAGTAGACGGCACATTAAAAGACGGCGATAATGTATTTATGATGAATTTCAGAGCGGATAGAGTTCGTGAAATAGTAAGCATTATGATACAGGATAATTTTGATGGATTTAACCGCGGAGCAAAACCAAAACTTAATATTATTACAATGACAGAATATGAAAAATCATTCGGACTTCCTATTGCATATCCACCAGAAGATTTAGTAAATATTTTAGGGGAAGTTATTAGTAACAGCTGTTTAAAGCAGTTAAGAATAGCTGAAACAGAAAAATATGCCCATGTAACATACTTCTTCAACGGCGGAAGAGAAGAACCATTTAAAAATGAAGAAAGAGCATTAATTGCTTCGCCAAGAGATGTGGCAACTTATGACTTAAAACCGCAGATGAGCATTTATGAAGTAGAATCAAAATTTGAAGAACTTTTCAGAAAAGGCGATATAGATGTGGTTATTATGAATTTTGCTAATCCTGATATGGTAGGTCATACTGGTGTAGAAGAAGCTGCAACAAAAGCATGCAGGGCAGTAGATGAATGTTTAGGCAAAGTTATGCAGACAGCTCGTGATATGAATGCTGTTTTATTTGTTACAGCAGACCATGGCAACTCAGAGCAAATGTGGGATTATGAAAATAATCAGCCACACACAGCTCACACATTGAACCCAGTAGTGTTTGCAGTATATAATTATAAAGGCAGCTTAAACGGTATTCATGGCAAACTGGCAGATATTGCACCAACAATATTAAAAGTGCTGAATATTGCTCAGCCAAAAGAAATGACTGGTGAAAGCCTTTTAGCTTAATAAATATGCTTAATGAAATATTTTCAGGCAAATGCCCTGCATGCAGCAGGGCGGCTGCCATTAATGCAGCCCTTTGTGATGAATGTTTATCTATGCTGCATACATTTGATTATTTCTGCGGTAAATGCGGGTTTCCACTTGCAAGACCGGGAGTATCATGTTACAGGTGCAAAGGGAAACTTTCTAAAAGAATCACTAATATTTATGCTTTATATCATTATGATAAGGTTGTCAGAAGTATTATATTGCAGATGAAATTTCACTATAATATCAGGCTTAAATATACATTAAAGCAGTTAATCCACCTTCCAAATTTTATAACAAAGTATGATGGCATAGTTACTGTTCCAAGCCATTTTTTAAGGCATTTTATCAGGTTTTATCACCCAGCAGATGTTTTAGCAGAATATACAGCATACAAACTAAATATTCCTGTTTTGCATAACCTTAAAAGAGTGCGGTATACTAAATTTCAATCACATATTTCAAAGTATGATAGAATGGAAAATGTAAAAAAAGCATTTTACTGTAAAAAATTTAAAGAAAATATAAAAAATATTCTACTTGTAGATGATATATTAACAACAGGTGCAACAATCAATGAATGTGTAAATGAACTTTATAAGGCAGGAGCAAGACGAATAGATGTATTGGTATTTGCAAAATAGGTGATATATGGATATTGTTTTTAGAAAGGCAGAAATAAAAGATATAGAAAAATATATAGAGCATAGAATAGAATTTATACTGTCTTTAAAAGGTGTATTTCAAGATGAAAAAATTTTCCGCATTAATACAAAAAACTTTCTGGAAAAAAGTATCACAAATAATACATCTGTTATATTTATTGCAGAAAAAGAAGGGAAAATTTTATCATCAGCCATGGCGGTATTATATGAAAGCCTGCCTATGACATATACTCCAAATGGCAAATGCAGCATAATATATAATGTATATACTACGGCAGAATATAGAAACAAAGGCTTTGCAAAAAAACTGCTTAAAATGCTGCTTGATGATTTACATGCAAAAGGTATAGAAGAAGTATTAATCAAATACACTGATGCAGGTAAAAAAGTATATGAAAAGCTGGGCTTTAAGCAGTTACATGATTATATGATTTTAAATCTGGCAGGTATAAATTAACCTGCCATTTCTTTTAAAGAAACTTCTTTATTTGCAATAGCTTTTTCATATTCTGGGTTTATTTCTATTGCCTGTTCAAAACATTTAATAGCTTCTGCCAGTTTGCCCCATTTGTGCATTGCAACTCCTTTATTATTATATGTAACAGCAATGTATGGGTTTAATTCAATTGCTTTATCGTAGTTAACTACTGCATCTTCATATCTATTTATTTTATTTAAAAGAGCAGCTTTTTTAGTATAAACTTCCCTTAAATCTGGTTTTAAAATTGCAGCAGATTCATATACTTTTAATGCTTCTTCAATTTTATTCATTGAAGCAAGACAGTCTGCTTTATGCACATAACATACAGCAGATGATGGATTAATTTTAAGTGCTTTATCATAAGAGTTTAAAGCTTCTAGTTTTTTATCAATTTTTGTAAGTGCATCACCTTTATATAAAAAAGCTTCTGAATCATAAGGGTTCATATATGCAGCTCTTGCACAATAAGCAATCGCTTCATAATATTTGCCAGTCATTATGAGTGATAAGCCTTTGCCAGTATATGCTCTTGCAAATTTTTTATCTATCTCTATGGCTTTATCAAAGTATATAATTGATTCTGTATAAAAATTATGCATTTGAAGTTCTTGTGCAAATTCATAATTTTCCTTAGCAGTTTTTAAGTCTTTTGGAATATATTTATAATTAGTTGTATCTGTTGAAGTATCAACAGCACCATTTTCTATTAAAAAATCTTTAATTTCTTTTGATTTAGCTTGATTTAACGGAGTTTTTTTATCATCAGTCATAGCATTAACATCTGCCCCTTTTTGCACAAGAAGTTTTACTATTTCAAAATTATCACAAAAAGCAGCAAGAGTTAAAGGGCTCATACCTTCTGGGCTTTTTTCATTTATGTTTGCCCCTTTATCTACTAAAAGTTTACATGTTTCATAATTGCCTGTTCTAATAGCAATCATTAAAACACTCCAACCATTTGGTATTTTAGAGTTTGCATCAGCTCCATTTAAAAGCAGCAGTTTTACAAGCTGGTATTTATCTTCCTGAGCAGCAATTATTATTGCATTTGCACCATCTTTTAATGAGCGGTTAACATCAATTCTAAATGTTCTATCAAATATAATATCTTCAACAGCTTCTAAATCGTCTGATTGACATGCTTTTAAAAATTCATCATATCTTTCTTCAATATTTAAACCCATAACTCACTTCCTTATAATCAATAAATTCACTTACTGGATTATATAGCAAGTGTTATGCCAAAATTATTTTATGATTTAGCTTTCTTAACAACATCAGTTAAAAATATAAAAAACTCTTTCATTTTATTAAATATATCAAATGTATATGAAAATAGTTCTTTGCTGTAAAAATCTTGATTAATAGGCATTTCATCATTTATATATATATGTTTATACTTTAAAAAGTCTGCTGCATTATCATTTAATGGCTCAATCCCTTTTGGCACATTTTTTAGTTTTTCACCAAGTATATTATAATAATTTGCCTGCACAGTATGTTTAATATTATCAAGAGTATTCTGATATTTTTTATTATTTACCATAAGCCTGTATGCAGTAAGTATTTCAGGGCTGAACCTTGCTATTCCCACCCCTGTATAGTAAAATGGCGGCTCTATATGCAGGTAAAAGCATGGATTTTCAAGCCTTGATTCACCATGCCAGAAAATAATGCCAAGATGAGTTTTAAAAGGCGGCTTCCCTTTATTGATTCTCACATCTTTATGAATGCGGAAAATTGAGCCATCTATTTTTGGTGCATATTGAATATCCGGCACAATAGTTTTCAATTTTTCGCCCATATCTACAATATATTCTTTTGCAGCAGGAATGATTTTCTTATCATAAATCTCTCTATTT
>CAMEZN010000048.1 GCA_945947845.1 uncultured Mucispirillum sp.
ATAATAAATATTATCTTCAACAGCAACTCTTATATTTAAATATTCTTCATCAGTTATAATCACATTAGATGAACTATTTTCTCTAATATGCACAATACCTTCAAAGCCAAAAAACCTTGTTAATGCTGCACCTAATAAAATAACAATAAAAGATACATGCAGTATGATACTATAATATTTTTTTGACTTCCAAACCTTTCTATATACAAACACAGCTATAAGGTTAAGCAGCAGAAGAAAATGCACAACATTAAATAAAGTTGTGCGGTAAATCATATCCTGAGCTGCCTGTATGCCGTATGCTGCATCTGCTTCAATAAAAGTTGCTGCTGCACATAAAACGGCATAAATTACTAATAACACAATAGTTGTGTATATTGAGCAGAACATTTTAACAAGCTTCATAAAATAATAACTCCTAATATATTTTATTAATATAAAGTTTTATACTCTATATTACTTTTTCTATACTATTAAAAATAAAATATTTAACTGATACAAAACAAATGTTAAATATTTTTAACTAATTAATTTTTTTCAAAGAAAGGCTTTATTATATTTTTTTTTCGTTCAAGTTCTTTAATTAATATTAAGTTTGTGTTTATATCAAGTAAATTAGCATTATTTCTATACATTTTCTCTAAAATTTTATACCTAATATACTCAATATGCTCAATATTTGCACTTAAACTATTTTCTTCTACTGCCCGTTTAATTATCAGCTTTTTTTCTAAATAACCAATTTTATATTTTAATGCAAACCTAAGAGCAATTTCATAATCTTCACATACTCTTAAATCTTCATCAAAATATCCAGCCTCATCAAATACAGATTTATGCACGATTAAAGACGAAGGGCTTATCCTGCATTTATCAATAATTTTATCAAAAATATACCCACCATAGCGGTTATTATTTTTTCCCTGATTTACCCACCTGTCTTTTCTATACCAAAATTCGTCTGTATGGCTTATATATAAACCATTCTCCACCATATAATTTATCTGATATTCAAGTTTTTTAGGAAGAAATAAGTCATCTGAATCTAAAAAAGCAATATAATCACCTGATGCTGCCTTTATTCCAGTATTTCTTGCAAAACTAACACCTTTATTTTCATTTAATTTTATAAGATGTATATGCTGCATATAATTTTTAAGATATAAGGCCATATCAAAAGAAGAGCCGTCATCAATAACAATTATTTCTGACGGCTTAATTGACTGTATAAATACACTTTCTAATGCATCTCTGATAGAAAAAGTCCTGTTATATACAGGTATAATAACAGATACTGTTTTCATACATTTATATTTTATGAACTCTGTTAACCATAGTTGAAAATACTAATATAGTATTTGTGCTTGCAACACCCGGCAGCTCCCTAAGTTTGCGAATAATACCTGCCAATGTATTTGTATTTTTTGTAATAACTTTTAAAAGTAATGTAAAATCACCAGTTACATGATAACATTCTACAATATCTTCATCAACATTTTTAAAAATATTTTCAAAATCATCAATATAAACAGGGTTATCCATAACCACACCAACAAAAGCTACCATATCAAAGCCCATTTTACGATAATCTACTCTTGCAGTGTAGTCATAAATTATACCGTCGCTTTCCATTTTCTTTATTCTGTCAATAACGGAAGGGGGTTTCATACCAACTTCTTTAGCAATATCAGTATAAGATATTCTGCCATTTTCTATAAGCATATTTAAAATTTGAACATCTATAGAATCAAGAGCCATATTTCACCTCACTTTTCAAATCATTAATATATATAAACCAAATTATTTTTTATTTCAAGTAAATAGTTAATTTTTTTTGTAAAAATTTATGTTTTTCCGTAAAAATTAATCTTAAATACAAAAGTTTTTCATTTTTATATTTTTTCTATATAGAAAATGTGGTCTATATAATTATAATTCTTGATTTTAGATGAGAAAAATATTATCAATATATTTTGCGAGGTGAATATATGAATATAGTAATGAAAACTGAATTTCCAGACTTAAAGCTGATAGGCAGAGGAAAAGTAAGGGATATTTATGATTTAAATGATAAATTATTAATTGTTTCAACAGACAGATTATCAGCTTTTGATGTTATACTTCCAGAAGGGATAGAAGGTAAAGGAAAAGTTTTAACAGAACTTTCAAAATTCTGGTTTGAAAAAACATCTCATATAATAAAAAATCATCTTATCACTACTAAAATAGAAGAAATGCCAGCAGAAGTGCAAAAATATAAAGATATTCTTGAAGGCAGAAGTATGCTTGTAAAAAAAGCTAAACCACTGTTAGCAGAATGTGTAGTTCGTGGTTATATTACTGGTTCTGGTATGAAAGACTATTTAAAAACAGGTGCTGTATGCGGTATTAAACTTCCTGCCGGCTTAAAAGAAGCTGATAAACTTCCATCACCAATATTCACACCATCAACAAAAGCAGATGTTGGCCATGATGAAAGTATATCATTTGAAAAAATGTGCGATATTGTCGGAAAAGAATATGCAGAAAAAATGAGAGATTATACTATAAAAATATATACATTTGCATCTGAGCTTGCTTTATCAAAAGGTATAATAATTGCAGATACTAAACTGGAATTTGGTCTATATGATGGTGAAGTTATATTAATAGATGAAGTATTAACTCCTGATTCATCTCGTTTCTGGTTTGCAGATAAATATAAACCGGGTCAAGTGCAGGACAGTATGGATAAACAGATTGTTCGTAATTATCTTGAAACTCTTGACTGGAATAAACAGGCTCCCGGACCTGTTCTTCCTGAAAATATATCAAAAGAAACATCTAAAAGATATAAAGAAATAGCTGAACTTTTAACAGCAGAATAATATATATGCTGAACTTAATTTATTTTAAGTTCAGCCTTTACTTTATTTATGTTTTATAAATAAATTTTCTTACATTAAAAAAATACAATATCTATTTTTCAGTTTAAAGCTATTAATGAGAGGGTTTATATTAATGAATGAATTAGCAGTAAAAGAAAATATTCTTGAACTACTTGGTAAATCAGGTTTAAAAATATATAATGCTGCAAAAGAAAGTATTGCAGAAGAAAATACTGAAAACATTAGCAAAGAAAATAGTGATAATGAAAATAAACCTGCTGAAATAACTGGCATAGATATTAAAATATACCCTTATTATCATAATAACTTTGGTTTTTTTACAGCTGAAATTGGTAATATTAAGTTTATTATATTAAAGGGGCAGTATTCTGATAATATAAGATATCTTTCTGGCAGACCTGATTTAAACAATGCAGAAATAAATACAATACTTGATACTATATTTAAGGCTGAAAGAGTTGCTAAATGCCCACTTGAAATGGATATTTATTTATTAGAAGATGAATGTTTTATAAAAAATGCAGTTGAAGTAAAAGAAGTTTTTAAAGATGATATGCGGGATTATACAATCCCAAGACCTCTTTCTGCTTCTGAATATGGTGAAAGTAAATCAAGAATATATGATGAAGAAATAATGTTATCCAGTGGATATTTTTCTTCTTTTTTTCCTCATGTATGCTCTCATTTCACAACATCACTTTTTAGTGATTTGCTTGATATATTAAATCCTCTTTTTGTTTCTTGTAATCTTAAAACATCATCACCATCAATTGTTCCAGTTAATGGTAGGATATATATAAATATGACTGCTTTTGAGAAGATGATGCATACAATAGGGCTGAATAAATCATTATACAGACGAGTTTTTTCACCTAACTTGTTTTTAAAAATGGGTATATCTAAACTTGATAAATTAAACCGTTCTTTTTTCCCTGTTACTTTTGATGAAATAGAAGATGTTTTAAAAGAACTTAAAAATTCTGTATCAAATATAAGTATAACTAATGTTATTGACAAAAGTTTTTATGATTTTCCTGTGCAGTTTGCTATAATATATGAATATATCACTATTGAATTTATAAATTCTTTATCTATACTTCTTAAAAAATTTCCAAATATATCATTAGTTTTAAATGCTGTATATAAAACAAGAGAAAACTCTATTTTTTATAAAGATGATGAGATGATAATGCCAGATTATCTTGATTTTTCATCTAATATATCAAATGTTTCATTTAATATGGAAAAAAATATTGATAAAATAAATACTCATTTTAAAAATCTTTCATTTTTTACAATGAAATCAAAACTTAAAAAAACTGTAAAAAGATTACATAAACTTTTAGATATGCGAGATGAATTATTTTTAACAGCCTCATCATTTATAGTTAATGTTAAAGATGCACTTTTAAAAACTGGTGAAATAGGTGTTACAAAAGGAAAACTTGATAATAAAGAAGATATTTTCCTGCTGGACCATGATGAAATCCGCCGGCTTTACCATGACACTCTTTTTGGTGAAACAAAAGAACTAATATTTTTTAGGAAGTGGCGGAATAACAGGTATGCAGCACAGCTTATGCCGCCTGAAATTTATGCTTACGATTTATCAGATACTGCCAATATTGCAGAAGATATGATATTAAGATATAAAGATACAGAAAACTTTGCAGTATATGGGCTTAATAGAATAAACTGTGAAGGCAGAGTTGAAACAGATTTAAATCTTGATGACTATTCAAATAAAATTATAGCCGCATATAACCTGCCTTTTACAAAACTAAAAAATTATAAAAATGCAAAAGGTATGATTTTAGAAAATGTATCTCCGCTTTCTTATGCCTGTGAATTTGCAGTGCTTAATAATATTCCATTATGGACTGGTATTAGGTTTGCACCGTTATTTTTAAAAAATATTGCAGTAGAAAAAAATACTCTTTTTCAGGTAGATGATGAATAAAAAGATTTTCTTTTTATTTATTATACTTTTAATATCCTGCAACAGCTATGCCTCTAATGCTTTATATAAGCCTTACGAAGGGCTTGACATAAAATACAGATGGCTTGATACAGCAAACTATGATACACACACAATAGAAGTATCAGGGCTTCATACAAGCACACCTCATCAGTTTGGCTATGAATTTCGTCAAGTTCTTGGTCAGGATATATTATCTCATATTGGCTTAACTTATGGTTATAAAGCAGGCAGCCACTGGGCAGGTTTTGGCATAACTTCTGCAAGTGATAAACCGTTTACTTCTCTTAATTTAATTGATTTTGATGTTTTTTATGCTTTTAGAATATTTCAGCATATTACAGAATATGAAAATATAAAAGGTAAGGCTCTTCCATATTATTCAAGACTCTATCTAGGTATAGAATATTCTACCAGCAGAGATTTTTTGGACGGTTATCCGCTGCCTGTTATAAGATATGAATACAGCAAACCCGGTGTAAATGTTATATTTGGGTTACCACTTACATATTTTAAAGTAGATTTTTTAAAATATTCATCAATAGAATTTGAATATGTGCCAGTTATTGATGTATTTTTTTCACTTAATCTTGGGGTTAATAAAAATAATATTTTTCAGTTTCAGTTTGAAATGGAAAATGATATGTATAAACTTTCAAACCTTATAAAAGATGTATATTATACTGAACAGGAAAAATATTATGTAGATAGAATTTCTGCTCGTTTTAGATACAGCCTTACAATAAAAGATATAGTCAGGATAAGCCCTTATATTGAATTTATAATAGACGGCCATAATTATGTATCAAAACAAGTGCAGCTTTTTAATAACAACAGCACAGGTATAGGTTATTCTGCTGGAATAGATATATCTGCATTCTTTTAAAATAATATTTGGAGTTATATATATGGCTAATAATGATAAAATTGCTTCATGGCAGCATATTTTCAATGAAATAAAAGATAAAATAAATGACAGCGAAGTATTAAAATGGATAAAAGATTTAAAAATTGTATCTATTGAAGCGAATACTATCACATTAGAATCACCAAATAAATATATAAAATACTGGGTAGAAGACCATTATTTAGATTATCTTAAAGATATTTTAAAAAATTCATACCATATTGATGCTAATATTAAGATAACATTAAAAGGAAATTCTGATACAGAAAAAGATAAATCATCTAATAATAGTAATGATAAAAAAGAAGATAAACAAAACTATAATAATGATTATTACAGCATACCTTTAAATAAACAATATACATTTGAAACATTTGTTGCAGGTAAATCTAACAGGTTTGCTTATGCAGCATGTATGAATGCAGCAAAAGGGTTTGAAAGGCTTAATAACCCTATTTATATTCATGGAGATGTAGGTCTTGGTAAAACTCACCTTATGCATGCAGTAGGAAACCAAATGCGAATAAATTTTCCTAAAAAAAATGTGCTTTGTGTTACAGGCGAGCTTTATTTAAGAGAGTTTGTTAAATCAATGCAAAATAAAAAAATAGCTGAATTTAATGAAAAATATGATGCTATTGATGTTCTTCTTTTTGATGATGTGCAGTTTATTTCAAAAGGCGATGCTACAATGGACGAATTCTTTTTTCTTTTTACAAAGCTATACAGCAATGATAAACAGATTATATTGACTTCTAACTCGCTGCCTGATGATATAACTAATCTTGATAGAAGATTATGCAGTAGATTTCAAAGCGGTTTAATAGTAGAAATAGGAACACCATCTGTTGATGAAAAAATAGCTATTATAGAGAATTATTTAAAAATTAATAAATATTATATCAGTGATGAAGTTATAAGGTTTGTAGCAGAAAACATTAAATCTGACAGCACAAGAGATTTACTTGGCATAATAAATACAATAGTTGTTAAAGGCCAGCTTTATAATATAGAAATCACAGTTGAATATATACAAAATGAACTTAAAAACTTTTTTCTGCAAAGGGATAGAGTTCTTTCTCCTAATGATATAATTCAGATTGTATGTGATTACTATAATATTAAACTTGTGGATATGCAGTCAAAAAGCAGAGCAGTTAATATCGTTATTCCAAGGAATATGGCTATTTATCTTATTTATAAAAATACACCTTCTTCTTTGGCTTCAATTGGTGCTGTTTTTAACAGAGACCATTCTACAATTAAAAACTCTATAAGCAGGATAGATAAGGATATTAAAAATAATAACGACTATACAGTTAACACATTAAAAGAATTGTCTAATAGAATGAAAGTTTTCCAAAGATAATAAAAAAGATATTAAATACTTATCAACAGGTTATTACAAGTAAATATCATTATTTATTAATAAGTTATAAAGTTATTAAAATTACACTTATATTTATTTTTTATAAATCGCAGTATTAATTTGTAAAATTTATGGTTTATTATAAAAATATTAAACAAAATTCTTGAAATTTTATAATATTTTATTTAAAATTCTGCTTTAAAATAACAAATTATTATTGCTAAAATTTATTATAAAATATATAATTTTTAATGTTTATTTGAGTTATCCACAACTCAATAACAATAACAAACTTTTATATATATAAGCAAATAAATTTTGCAGGCTTATATTTAATGAGGTAATTATGCATTTTTCAGTTATTAAAGAAGACATATTAAAATACTTACAATATGCAAATAGTTTTACTAATCCAAAAGGTTTAAACGATATTCTTCAAAATATTTACATGGAAGCAGAAAATAATATGGTTAATATAAAAGCAACCAATTATCAAATGGGTTTTTCATGTAACTTTGAAGTTCACAATGTAGAAAGAGAAGGCAGAATTACTGTAAGTTGTAGAAAGCTTTTAGATATTATAAAAGAGCTTCCAGATGGAGCATTAATAGATTTTCAATATGATGATACAAGGTTAAATGTAATATGTGGTAAATCAAAATTTAAACTTTCAACAATACCATCAGAAAACTTTCCATCTATGGGAGAAATTATACAAGAGTATTATCTTAAAATAGATTCATCAGATTTAATAACACTTTTAAAAAGAACAGTTTTTTGCATATTAAATGACTCTCAAAAACTTGAATATACTGGTGCACAGTTTACAGTAAATAGAGATGTTTTAGAAGTATCAGCAACAGGTATGCAAAGAGTTGCAATTGCATCTGCAAAATTTGATACTGAATACTCTAATGATTTTACAGTTAATATTCCTAAAAAAACAGTATCTGAAATTATAAGAGTTTTTGAAAATAAAGGTCCAATAGAAATAGAAACAGATAGAAGGCAGATATCATTTAAAGCTGATAATATTACAGTATATTCTAAATTAATAGAAAAGTTTGTTAAAAATATAGACAGGCTATTTATGGCTGAAAAATATCCAATAAAAGCTAAAATAGACAGAAAATCATTTATTGAAGCATCTAAAAGGGTTTCTGCTATTACCAGTGAAGAAACACCTGGTATTATATTAGAATTTGATAAATCATCACTTAAAATGTCAAGCCTTGAAACAATATATGGTGAAGGTTCTGAAATAATTGACATATTAGATTTTAATACTGAAAATTTTGAAATTATATTAAATGCAAGGCATGTAAATGAAATATTAAATATTATTGAAACAGAAGATTTTACACTTGAAATGAGTGATAAACGTTCTCCTGTTTTAATTACTCCAAGTGATAATAATTATAGATATTTAGTTGTTCCTATATCTATTGATAAAATATAATAAATGTATGTATCTAATTTAAAGCTTATAAATTTACGAAATCATACTAATTCTTTTTTTGAACTTAGTAATGAAACATTATTTATAGGTGATAATGGTTCAGGTAAAACAACAATACTTGAATCATTATATATACTTTTTGGTCTTAGAAGTTTTAAAAAACAGCCTTTATCTTCTGCTGTTACTTTTAATGAAGATTTTTTCAGAATTGAAA
>CAMEZN010000049.1 GCA_945947845.1 uncultured Mucispirillum sp.
CGGGAACACGGCTTACAATGAGAACATTCCACATTGGTGGTATTGCTTCTGCCGGTGGTATAGAATCATCTATGAGTTCAAGAATGGGCGGAACTGTTGCATTTGAGGGTATGAAAACTCTCCGTAACAGAAAAAATGAAATCGTTGTTCTTAACAGAAACGGTTCTGTAATGATTAAAGATTCAATAGGCCGTGTATTAGAAAAATATACTCCGGGATATGGCAGTGTTATCCGTGTAGAAGAAGGTGATACTGTAACAAAAGGTCAGCTCTTATTTGACTGGGACCCACACGTATCTGTTATTATGACAGAGTTTGCAGGAACAGTAGCTTACGGAGATTTAGTAGAAGGTGAAACTTTAAAAGAAGAAGTAGACCAGACAACAAATATTTCTCAAAAAGTTGTTGTTGCTAACTCTAAGGAAAAACGCAGACCTCGTATTTCCATTAAAGATGCAGATAACAAAACAGTTTATCGTTATGAGTTAACTCCGGGAACAATTATTTCTTATAATGAAGGCGATGAAGTTTATCCGGGTGATATTATTGCGAAAATCCCACGAGAAGCACAGAAAACAAAAGATATTACTGTTGGTCTTCCTCGTGTTGCTGAGCTTTTTGAAGCTAGGAAACCAAAAGACCCTGCTATTATTGCAGAGATTGATGGTATAGTTAAAATTGAAAATGCTGTTCGCGGTATGAAAAAACTTACTATTGAAAACGAAAATACTGGTGATAAAAAAGTATACAGCATAAACACTATGCGTTATATTAATGCTCACGAAGGCGACTTTATTAGAGCTGGTGAAGCATTGATTGACGGTAACATTAACCCGCACGATATATTAGCTGTATTAGGTGAGGAAGCACTGGCTAAATATTTAGTTGATGAAATACAGATAGTGTATAGAAAATCTGGGGTTAGCATTAACGATAAGCATATAGAAGTAATAGTTCGTCAAATGCTTAAAAAAGTTATTATTGAAGATGCTGGTGATTCTGACTTTATGCCAAACGAAGAAGTATACAAAAGCGAATTCAAAAAAGTTCAGCAGGAGCTTTTAGCAGAAGGTAAAGAACCGCCAAAAGGCAGACCTATACTTCAAGGTATTACAAAAGCAGCTCTTAATACAGAAAGCTTTATTTCTGCTGCATCATTCCAAGAAACTACAAGAGTTCTTACAGATGCAGCCTGCTCTGGTAAAACAGACAGACTTCGCGGCTTAAAAGAAAATGTTATTATGGGTAAACTTATACCTGCGGGAACAGGCTCTAAGCATATCATTGATGGTAAATTTAAATTTATTAGTCAGGATAATTAATAAAATAAAGAATTATGATGAAAAAGGGGGAGCTTTTGCTCCCCCTTTTTTTATAAAATACAGCAAATGTTCAAAAAGAGTATAAATAATAAAATACATTTATTTTATATTTCTTTTTAAGTATATATATGATAAAATAACAAAATCAATTTTTGGAGATAACACTTTTGGATTTTAAAATTTCATCAGAATATAAGCCGGCAGGGGACCAGATAGAAGCTATTGAGCAGATTGTTTCATCATATAAATCAGGAGCAAAACGGCAGGTTTTATTAGGGGTTACAGGTTCAGGTAAAACTTTCACAATGGCAAATGTAATAGAAAGATTACAGGTGCCTACATTGATTATAGCACACAATAAAACTCTTGCAGCCCAGCTTTACGGTGAATTTCTTAAATTTTTTCCAGATAATGCAGTAGAATATTTTGTAAGTTATTATGATTATTATCAGCCGGAAGCATATATTCCATCAAGTGATACATATATAGAAAAAGATTCTGCAATAAATGAAGAAATAGAAAAATTAAGAAACAGGGCAACCCGTTCATTAATAGAAAGGCGAGATGTTATTATTGTTGCATCAGTATCATGTATATACGGCCTTGGTTCACCTGAAACGTATGCTACTATGATACAGCATTTTGAATCTGGAAAGGATTATAATTTTGATGATGTATTAATGAAGCTGGTGCAGGTAAGATATGAAAGAAACGATATAGATTTTCACAGGGGAGTATACAGGGTTAAAGGTGATACCATAGAGATATTTCCAAGCCATGAAGATGAAACAGCTTATAGGCTTGAATTTTTTGGAGATACTCTTGATAGAATTAGTGAATTTAATGCTTTAACTGGTAAAACACTAAATGAACTGACAGAACTTTCAGTATATCCTAACACCCACTATGTAACAAGTGCCATTACAATGGATAGTGTAATAGAGCAGATGAAAAAAGACCTGCTTGAAAGATGTTCTGAATTTGTAAGCCAGAATAAGCTTTTAGAAGAACAAAGGCTTACACAAAGAACTATGTTTGATATAGAAATGTTAAAAGAAACTGGCTACTGCACAGGCATAGAGAACTATTCCAGATATTTTGACGGCAGAGCACCCGGTTCTACACCATATACACTTATAAGCTACCTTCCAAAAGATGCGCTGGTAATAATAGATGAAAGTCATATAACAATACCACAGGTTCGTGGTATGTATAATGGAGACAGGTCAAGGAAAATGACATTAGTAGATTTTGGTTTCCGTCTTCCTGTTGCTCTTGATAACAGGCCATTAAAATTTGATGAGTTTGACAGCCGCATAAATAATGTTTTATATGTCAGTGCAACACCAGATAAATATGAGATAGAGCAGGCCCATGGAGTAATTGCCGAGCAGATTATTCGTCCAACAGGGCTTATGGACCCAGAAATAGAAGTGCGGCCGGCTAGAACTCAGGTTGATGATTTATATGCTGAAATCATAAAAGTAACAGGCGAAGGCGGCAGAGTGCTTGTTACCACATTAACCAAAAGAATGGCAGAAGAATTAACAAGATATTATAAAGATATGGGTATAAAAGTAGAGTATCTCCATTCAGAAATAGATACTTTACAGCGGATAAAAATAATAAAATCCCTTCGTCTTGGTGAGTTTGATGTTCTAGTGGGAATAAATCTTCTGCGGGAAGGGCTTGATATTCCGGAAGTAAAATTAGTAGCTATACTTGATGCAGATAAGGAAGGGTTTTTACGTTCTACAAAATCACTTATCCAGACAATAGGTAGGGCTGCTAGGAATGCAGAAGGCAGAGCTATTTTTTACGGTGATAAAATCAGCGGAGCAATGCAGCAGACAATAGATGAGACAAATAGACGCAGAGCAAAGCAAAAAGCATATAATGAAGCTCACGGCATAACACCAGAAACAGTGAAAAGTGCAATTAGTGATATTTTATCATCTATTTATGAAAAAGATTATTTTACTGTTGAAGTTAAAGATAGTTTTGATGTAAAATTAAGCGGAAAAACTGATAAAGATATTGAAATGCTTGAAAAGAAAATGTATAAAGCTAGTGAAGATTTAGACTTTGAAACTGCTGCAAAATTAAGAGATTTAATATTTGAATTAAAAGCGAAAAAATAGAGATAATGGGGTAGGAAATGTCAGAACATAAGTTAGATAATGATGAAAATAATGTTCCAATACTTGTAGATGAATTAACTAACATTGCCAATAATAATGCCAATAATAATGATGATAATAATAAACCGAAAAAACGTTCAAAACTTCGCATTGTTTTATATATTATTGGTGCAATGTTTGCTTTTGGTATAATAGGGCTTATTTCTGTTATTATTTATATATACATATTATGTTTAGAGCTGCCATCAACTGATGAATTTAGTAAATTTAAATATACTGAACCAATGGTTGTTTATGATGCAAAGGGTAATATTATAGCAGAACTTGGTGCAGAAAGAAGGTATCCAATATCTATTGAGCAAATGCCGCCTTATGTTTATCAGGCAGTAGTAGCTGTTGAAGATGCAAGGTTTTATGAGCACAGTGGTATTGACCCTTGGGGTATAGCACGGGCTATGGTATCAAATATTAAGGCTGGAAGAATGATAGAAGGCGGTTCTACCCTGACTCAGCAGCTTGTAAAAGTAATATATCTTTCACCAGAAAGAAAATTGAAACGAAAAATAAAAGAAGCAATTATTGCATACAGGCTTGATAAGGAATTAAGCAAAGAAAAAATATTAGAGCTTTATTTAAATCAGGTAAACTTTGGCAGGGGAGCTTATGGTATTCAGGCAGCTGCCATAAATTATTTTGGAAAAGATGTAAAAGATTTAACCATAGCAGAAGCTGCAATGATTGCAGGAATTCCAAAAGGTCCTTCAATTTATGCTCCACACTTAAATATGAAAAGGGCAGTTAATAGAAGAAACCATGTTTTAAAAAGAATGCTTGAAGTTAAATATATTACTCAGGAAGAATATGATGCTGCGGTAAATGAAACCGTAAAGCTTGCTGAAAGTATTCCATTAAGACTTCGTCATGCAGGTTATTTTATGGATTATGTTCATAAATACATAGAAGAAGATTTAAAAATAGAAGATGCACAAAATAAAGGCATCAAAGTATTTACTACTTTAAATTTAGATTACCAGATTGCAGCAGAAGAAGCATTAATCAAAAATTTAATGAATATAGCCAAAAAAGAAGGCTATACAGGACCCCTTGGTAAAATACTGATAGAAGATGAAACAGATGTAGAGCAGGTAGAAGATGCAGCAGATAATGCATTAGTTAATGAAGAAAATGATAACAGCTCAGTAAAATATGTTCGTCTTGATAATGATGTGCCAAGCTATTTAAAAGATTTAGGATATCAAAAGGCAGTTATTACAGAAGCGGATAAAAGCACATTAAAAATAAAATTAAGTGATGGTTCAGAAGGTAAGATTAATTTTAAAGAAAACAACTGGATAACAAATAGTAAAAAAGTTCCAGCAAAGTCATTTTTAGAAGTGTTTTCTGTTGATGATATGATTTATGTTTTACCAGTGTTAAAGGATAATGTATCAACAGGTGTTTATATGTTGGAACAAAACCCTGATTTAGAAGGTGCGGTTGTATCTATGAACCCACAAACTGGTGAAATATATGCAATGGCAGGCGGTATGTCATATTTTAAATCATTTTTTAACAGAGCAGTGCAGGCAAGAAGGCAGGTAGGAAGTACATTTAAGCCACTTGTATATTCGGCAGCTTATGAAAGCGGTTATTATCCAATGAGTATTTTTTATGATACTCCTGTTATTCAGGAAAGCGACAAAGAAGGTGAAGAAGATTGGAGACCAAAAAACTTTGATGGACAGTTTATGGGAGAAATGACTCTTGAAAGAGCATTACAGGTCTCTAATAACTCAGTAACTATAAAATTAGCTCAGAAAATTGGTATTAAGAAAATAATAAGATATGCAAAGCTTTTTGGTTTTACTGGTGATATACCGGTGGATTTATCTGTTAGTTTAGGCAGTCTTTCAGCTTCTCCGTTGGAGCTTGCCTTTGCTTATTCTACTTTTGCTAACCAAGGTATGAGACCATCAAAACCATTTTTTGTTACAAGGGTAGCAGATATTGATAATAAGACTTTATTTGAATTCCAGAAACCTGAAATGACTAAGGTGCTTGATGAAAAATCTGCATCGCTTATTACAGATAATTTAGTTAAAGTTGTAGAAAAAGGTGGTGCTTGGAGAAGTAGAAATGCTGTTAATAGAATGCTTGGTGGCAAGACTGGAACATCAAATGACTCAAAAGACGGCTGGTTTGCAGGAGTGCTTCCTAACCTTGTAACTGTTGCATGGGTAGGCTATGATGATTATAGAAAAATGGGCAGCTCTGCCTTTGGTGGTAATACTGCTCAGTTTGTTTTCATAGATTATTTTAATAGAATAAATGAGCTTGTGCCTTTGGCACTTTTTCCTGCTCCTTTAAATGCTGCATATTTTAAAGTTAATAATGAAACACATGAGATAACTGATGCAGTAACAGGTGATTTTGGATATTCTATTTATCCTGTTGACAGTAATAATCAACCAACATCATATGATTTTAATAAGTAGCAGAATATGGATAATGAAAATATAGATATAGTTAATAAAAGTAATGTAGAAGAAACAGCAGAAGGACACCAGCCGGCTAAATATAAAAGCAGGAGTATTGTAAATAATTCTGCAAAAATGAAAAAAATATATGATTTAGTAGAGGTTGTTGCTCCTATTGATGTAAGTATCCATATTACAGGTGAAGATGGCTGTGGAAAAAATATGCTTGCAGAATATATTCACAGCCAAAGCGGCAGAACAGGTGAATTTGTAATAATTAACCCAATAGAGCTAAATGATGTAGTTGGTTCTCTTGGATTTAGCAAAGTATATGATTATTTTAAAAAGGCAGAAAAAGGCACTTTATATATTGCTGATATAGCATCAGCTAATACAAAATTACAAGAATACCTGCTGAATTCTATTATTAAAATAGAGCAGGAATTGGGTATGTATTCTCCACGGTTTATATCATCTACTAATAGGAACTTAACAGAGCTTTCTCGTCAGCAGCGGTTTAATCAACGGCTAAGAGATAGTTTTGCCATTATTATTAATATACCACCATTACGGGAAAGAAAAGAAGATATTGCTGACTTAATTAAAATAATAATGCGGGATTTAGGGTATTTTGGTAAAAAAATGATACCAATATCAGAAGAAGCAGAAGAAACTCTGCAAAGCTATGACTGGCCGGGTAATGTAAGACAGCTTGTAAATACTATATACCATGCAGTAAATCATACAAGCAGTGGTATGATAGTATTATCATCTCTGCCAAAAGATGTTAGAAGAAAGCAGGGGTTTGTTGAGGCTGGGAGAAATACACTTGATGAATTATATAAATTTGCCCGCGGCTTATTAGAAAGTGGTATTCATTCTGAGGCAATTAACCCTTATGAAGAATATATTAAAGCAGTTGAAAGACCTTTAATACAAGCAGCTCTTGATATGACAAAAGGTAACAGGTCTCAGGCTGCACAGATTATTAGGATTAATAGAAATACACTGCATAAAAAAATACAACTATATGATATGGAAGACTAATTAATGAAATATAAAATAATATTAATTGCTGTAATACTCATTTTTCAAAGTATATATGCCTTTGCAGAAGATGAAAATGTTATAATGGTGCTTGAAGTAAATAATATTGATACATCAAAAGGTAATATAATGATACATTTGTGCAGAAATGTGCAGGAATTTTCAGGAACGGTTCCAGTTCCTTATGCTTTTTTCTTTCCAGCAAAGAAAAATTCTGTTACTGCAAAAATTACTATTCCAAAGGGTAAGTATGCTGTTAAAGTTTTTCATGATGAAAATGAAAATAAAATAATGGATTTAAATGCAGCTAACCACCCGGTAGAAAAGTTTGGGTTTTCAAATAATTTTTTTGGTTCTTATTCATCACTTCCGCCCTTTGATAAGGTGCTTATAAATCTTGATAAGACAGAAAATTTTGTCAGAGTAAATCTAAGATAAGATATAATTTCAAAATAATTAAATTTTCTCTTGTTTTATTTTTTAAAAAGAGTATATTCAGACAAAAGAAGTCTTTTTTAAAAATATAAGGAAGTGAAATGATGAGTGAATCACAAAATGAAACAAATTCTTCTCGTTTAAAATTTTATCCTGTTATGATGTTTGCTGTTATAATGGGGTTTTCTGGTATTACTCTGGCATATAAAAAGGCAAGTGAAGTTTTATTACTGCCAGAAATAGTTTACCAGACATTATCATATATTACTGCAACTCTTGCTGTAATTATTGCATTAATATATTTAGTTAAACTTATTTTATATCCGGGTGAAGTAAAAAAAGAGATAAAACACCCAGTTAGAGTAAACTTTTTTGCAGCTATTTCTATATCTATGCTTCTTCTTTCTACTGTTTTTCATGAATATAGAAGTGTTGCATTTCCACTTTTTGTTATAGGAACAGGGTTGCAGACATTTTTTACATTTTATACTATTACATACTGGCTTAATAAAAATATTGAGCTTGCTCACTCTAACCCAGCATGGTTTATTCCAGTAGTTGGCAATATTATAGTTCCTATTGCTGGGGAAGGGTTTGCTGATATTTATTTACTTGATTTCTTTTTCTCTCTTGGTATTTTCTTTTGGATAATATTAACTGCAATACTTTTTAACAGGATTATTTTCCATGGAATGCTTGCTCAGAAATTTTTACCAACACTTGCTATTTTTATTGCTCCGCCTTCTGTTGGTATGTTAAGTTATTTAAAATTACAAGGTGCATATGATATGTTTGCAGTAATCCTTTTTAATGTAGCTTTAACATTTGGATTAATACTTTTAGCATTGATTAAAAACTTCTATAAAATTAAATTTTTCATATCATGGTGGGCTTTTACATTCCCTATGGCAGCTTTGACAATGGCTATCATAACAGTATACGAAAAAACAGGTTTTGAATATTTAACATTTAAACTGCTTGGTTATGTATCACTTGTTATGACATCTATTTTAATTCTTATTGTGTTAATAAGAACAATTATAGCTATTAAAAATAGAGAAATCTGTGTTGAAGAAAAATAATACTAAGATTTCATATAGATAATTTAAACTGGCGAGAAAAATTATATTTTTCCACCAGTTTTTTTAAAAAGTAATATACCAGTCTTTTATTGTAAACTAAATCAGAATATATTTACTAAAATTTTATTTATCAGATTAAATTAAGAATTATGTTGTAAAAATTTATTTACTTTTTTAGCTGTCTGCAATCAGCAGGTAAAACCTGCTGATTTATTATTAACTCTTTAGAGAGTTGAGCATAGCGAAACAAAAAACTACTGGCTATGCCAGT
>CAMEZN010000050.1 GCA_945947845.1 uncultured Mucispirillum sp.
AAAAAAAATTATACAGGGGCAAAAAGACGGCATTATTAATAAAGAACTGCTTCCAAAACTTGTTTATCCTGCTATTGTAAGCAATATTTTTATTCCAATTAATGCTTTTGATTTCCTGCTTGATAACACAAATAATGAAGAGAAAATTAGGCATATAAAATCATTTATATTAAAAGGTATAAAAAATGAGTAAAATTTTAGCAGCATTTATAGTTTTAATAATTAATACTGGCACTGTGTTTGCACAAATTTCACTAGAAGAATGTTATATTTCAGCAAAAAATAACTATCCACAGATAAAAAAGGCTGATTTAATTGCTAAAACAAGAGATTACAGCATCACTAATGCAAATATGGGATATGTGCCAAAAGTGCTGTTTTCTGCACGGGCAAGCTATCAATCTGATGTAACAAAAATTCCTTTTGATGTGCCTTATTTTGATATCCCTGTCCTTTCAAATGACCAGTATAAAATCTCTGTTGATATTGTGCAGCCTATTTGGGACGGTGGAAAAATAGAAGCAGAAAAAGAAAATATAAAAGCAAATTCAAAAAGTGAAGAAAGCTCTCTTGAAGTGCAGCTTTACAGCCTAAAATACAGGATTAATCAGCTTTTTTTCAGTATACTTTTACTTGATGAACAGCTTAAACAAAATGACTTATATACTCAAGATTTAGAAAGAACATATAATATGGTTAAGCAGAGTGTAAAAAATGGAGTGGCAAATACTTCTGATTTAGATGCTATCTCACTAGAACAAGTAAAAACTAAACAAAATAAAGCGAAAATTGAAGCTGTCAAGGAAAGTTATATAAATGCTCTTGAAATACTTACAGGTAAAAATATAGATAATGGGCTTATTAAACCAGAATATGTGGAAATTAATGATTATACAGTTAAAAGACCAGAACTTACTTATTTTAGTGATAAAATAGATGTGCTTGAAGCAAATAAAAAGAATATTAATGCGTCATATATGCCAACATTTGATTTATTCTTTTCAGCGGGATATGGCAGACCGGGGCTTGATATGTTAAATGATAGTTTTCAGCCTTATTATATTGCAGGAATTAAAATGGACTGGACTATTGCTGCATTTTACACTGGGGAAAGAAATAAAAAAATAATTAATATAAATAAAAAAACATTAGAACTGGAAAAACAAACATTCTTATTTAATACAAATATAGATATACAGAATCAGCAGGCAAAAATAAAGCAAATTAAAGATACTATGGCTTATGATGATGAAATCGTAAAACTTAGGACAAATATTAGAACATCATCTGAAATTAAAATGAAACAGGGGACTATTACTGTAAATGACTATATGCGGGAAGTAACTGCTGAAAACCTTGCAAAACAAAGCAAAATACTACATGAAATAGAACTTTTACAAGCAGTATATGAAATGAAGAATATAATTAATCAGTAAATAAGGGAGAGATTATGCGAAAAATTGCTTTATTAATATTTTTAGTATTTATTGCAGGCTGTAATAAAGAAAATAGTTTAAGCCATGCATCAGGTGTATTTGAAACAGAAGATGTAATAGTTTCTGCCTTATCTATGGGGCAAATAACTAGTTTTGATGTGGAAGAAGGCTCTGTATTGGAAAAAGATACAATCGTTGGAAATATTGATAATAAACAATTACAGCTGCAAAAATTACAGCTGCAAAATGCAGTATATTCAGCAGAAAATAAACTTATTAATATTGAAACACAGCTTGCACCTGTTGATGAAGAGATTACAAAATATAAAAAAGAAACAGAACGATTTACAAACCTTGTAAAATCTAATGCTGCAAACCAAAAACAGCTTGATGATGTAAAATCTGCTTATACGGCAGCACTTAAAAAACGTTCTGCTGCTCTTGATACTATGCAGCAAAATAATAAGGCAATTGAAAATGAAATAAACGGATTAAAAATCCAGATTGCACAGATTGATGATAACATACAAAAATCATATATTAAAGCACCAATAAATGGAGTAGTGCTTACAAAATATGCAAATACATTTGAGTTTGCTCAGATAGGGAAACCACTTTTTAAAATGGCAGATGTTTCAAACCTTATTCTACGGGCTTATGTAACAGCTGATATTTTAACTCAGGTTAAAATTGGGGATAATGCTGAAATCATGGCAGATTTTGGTAAAGAAGGTATGAAAAAATATACTGGAAATATTATATGGATTTCTGATAAAGCAGAATTTACTCCAAAAACTATTCCCACAAGAGATGAAAGGTCAAACTTAGTATATGCTGTTAAAATTTTAGTTAAAAATGACGGTTATCTTAGAAAAGGTATGTATGGGGAAGTTATATTTAATAATATTAATGCAGAGTAAAGATGGTAAAAGTAGAAAATATTTCAAAAGCATTTAAAAATGTGCAGGCTTTAAATAATGTATCCTTCCATGCTGAAAAAGGGGAACTTTTTGGCATTATTGGTCCTGATGGTGCTGGTAAAACTACACTTTTTCGTATTATGACAACACTGACCATTCCTGATGAAGGTGCTGTATTTATCAATAATAGAAGTATATTTAATGATTATATGAAAATAAGAAAAAATATAGGTTATATGCCCGGAAAGTTTGCTCTTTATCAAGATTTGACAGTAGAAGAAAACTTAAACTTTTTTGCTTCTGTTTTTAATACCACAATAGAAGAAAACTACCATTTAGTAAAAGGAATATACAGCCATATTGCTCCATTTAAAAACAGGAAGGCAGGCAAGCTCTCAGGGGGTATGAAACAAAAACTTGCTTTAAGCTGTGCTTTGATACATAAACCAGAAGTGCTTTTTTTAGATGAACCTACAACTGGTGTAGACCCTGTATCTAGAAAAGAGTTCTGGGATATGCTTTATGACCTGAAAAAAATGGGGATAACTATTATTGTATCTACTCCATATATGGACGAAGCATCAAGATGTGATAGAATAGCTTTAATAAAAAACGGTGCATTTATAGATGTAGACAGCCCTGCAAATATTATAAATAACTTTGATAATATATTAATAGCATTAAAGGCTGATAATATGAGAAAACTGCTAAAAGATGTAAGAAAATGCAGACAGATAAAAAGTGCTTTTGCTTTTGGAGCAGAAATACATGCAGTAATTGACAGCGATAACTTCATAGAAGAAATAAGCAGCCAGCTGAAAAGTTTAGACCATAAAAATATAGAAATATACAGGATACCACCTGCTATTGAGGATTGTTATATATGGAGCAGGTAATAATAACAAATAATCTTACAAAAAAGTTCGGTTCTTTTACAGCTGTTGATAATATCAGCTTTTATGTGGAAAAAGGTGAAATCTTTGGGTTTCTTGGAGCAAATGGAGCAGGTAAAACAACAGCTATGAGAATGCTTTGCGGGCTTTCTAAACCCACTTCCGGCTCTGGAAGTGTAGCAGGATATGATATTTCAAAAGAATACGAAAAAATTAAAAAGAATATTGGTTATATGAGCCAGAAATTTTCCCTTTATGAAGATTTAACAGTAGCAGAAAATATTAAACTTTTTGCAGGAATTTACGGTATGCCCTTAAAGAAAATTAAAGAAAAATCTGCCCATATTCTTGAAAGGCTTGAATTAACTGATAGAAAAGATACTCTTGTAAAATATATTCCTACTGGCTGGAAACAAAAACTTGCTTTTTCTGTGGCAGTATTTCATGACCCAAAAATTGTTTTCCTTGATGAACCAACAGGTGGTGTTGACCCGGAAGCAAGAAGGCAGTTTTGGGAAATGATATATGAAGCAGCTGATAACGGTATTACTATATTTGTTACTACTCACTATATGGACGAAGCAGAATACTGTGATAGAATCTCTATAATGGTGCAGGGAAAAATTGCAGCCCTTGCAGCCCCAAAAGATATGAAGAAAGAATATGGTGCCGCAACTATGGACAAAGTTTTCAGGAAATTAGTTGCAGGCACTTTTAATCAGGAATAAATATGAAACAGCTTTTATCATTTATAAAAAAAGAAGTGCTGCACATAATAAGAGATAAAAGAACAATATTAATACTTCTAATTATGCCTGTTGTGCAGATAATGCTTTTTGGGTTTGCAATGACTTTGGAAGTCAAAAATATTCGTGTTGCTGTATCTTACCAGTATGGTGATGAGTTAGCTGAGAAAATTACTGCAAGAATTAGTGCCAGTGAATATTTTGATATTGTTAAAACAATTAATAACCCGCTTGATATTGCTTCTATATTTAAAACTGAAAACATTGATACAATTATTGTGTTCAGTGATGGTTTTTCTAGTGAAATATATAAAGGCGGTATTCCTGCTGTGCAGATTATTAATGATGCATCAGACCCTAATCAAGCAAGCACTGTTACAAGCTATATTTCTGCAATTATTTCTTCTTTTCAAAATGAAATTACTGGAAGAAATATGCCTATACATATTAATACTGAATTAAAAATGCTTTATAACCCAGAATTAAAAGGCTCTTATAACTTTGTGCCGGGTGTTATGGCATTAGTGCTTACTTTAATATGTGCCATGATGACTTCTATCTCAATAGTCAGGGAAAAAGAGTTTGGAACTATGGAGCTGCTGCTTGTTTCACCTATGAAACCTGCTTATATAATTATTTCTAAAATTGTGCCTTATTTTATTATTTCTACAATTAACCTGCTTACGATTATATTATTAGCAGTTGTGCTGCTTGATATGCCTGTAAGGGGAAGTTTTATACTGCTTATGGGAGTATCATTTTTATTTATCTTTGTTTCACTGACTGTTGGAATATTTATTTCTTCCCTTGTGGCAAATCAGGCGGCTGCTATGCTTATTGCTGGTATGGGAATGATGCTTCCTGTTATGCTGCTTTCTGGTATGCTTTTTCCACTTGACAGTATGCCAAAATTTTTGCAGGTAATATCAGATTTTGTGCCTGCTTCATGGTATTTTACGGCTGTTAAAAAAATAATGATTGAAGGTCAAGGGTTTATGAATATTACAAAAGAAATTATCATATTAACTGTTATGCTTGCTGTTTTAGTGGCTGCAAGTGTTAAAAAGTTTAAAGTGCGATTAGGGTAATGATATGCTGAAATTTCTGCTGGAAAAAGAATTTAAACAATTTATGCGAAACCCTGTTATGCCACGAATGGTTTTAATTATGCCGCTTGTGATGATGATTGTTTTCCCACTTGCTACTAACAGAGAAGTGCATGATATTACAATATCTATTGTTGATAATGATAAAAGCCAGTATTCTATGGAGCTTGTTAATAAAATTACATCATCAGGATATTTTATTCTTTCAGATTACAGCAGTAATTACAACAATGCACTAAAAAGCATAGAAAAAGGAAATACATATATTATCCTTGAAATAGAAAAAGATTTTGAAAAAAATATTATAAAAGAAGGCTCTGCAAATGTTATTATTTCTGCAAATGCTGTTGATATATTTAAGGGAAGTGTAGGTGCCAGCTATTTATCAAACATTATTTATGACTATTCACTAGAATTGCAGGAAAAACTAGCATTTATAAACACTGCCCCTGCTATAAATATTATACCGTTTAATGAATTTAACCAGACACTAAACTATAAAAACTTTATGATTCCAGCTATTATGGTTATGCTTGTTACTATGATTACATGCTTTCTGCCAACCTTAAATATTGTAAGCGAAAAGGAAAAAGGCACTATGGAGCAGATAAATGTTACACCTGTTAATAAATTTATCTTTATACTTTCTAAACTTATTCCTTATCTTATAATGGGTATTATTGTTTTTACAATATGTATTATTATTGCAAAATTTTTATATCATCTTGATGCAAAAGGCGGTATTTTATCATTATATATTTTTACACTGGTATATGTATTTGTATCTTCTGGGCTTGGATTAATTATTTCAAACTATTCATACTCTATGCAGCAGGCAATGTGTGTAATCTTTTTCTTTGTGATGACCCTATTTTTTATGAGCAACCTTTTTACACCAGTTGCTTATATGCCAGAATGGGGGCAGGCTATTGCAGCATTTAACCCGCTTAAATATTACGGTCATGCAGTCAGAAGTATATATTTAAAAGGTGCTGTTTTCTCTGATATGTATAGGGAACTTATAATTTTAGGAATATTTGCTGTTGTGCTGAACATACTTGCTGTTATAAGCTATAAGAAAAACGAATAAATAATGAAATATATTAAAATAATAAGAGCAGCATAAAATATACTGCTCTTATGATGATATTATTTTGTTAAATCTTTTGCAGCTTTATCAATATCTTTGACTATATCTTTTGCTGTTTTTTCTACTTTATCTGCTGCTTTTTCTATATCACTTTTATCTTTGCAGCCTGCAACAAATGATAATACAAATAATAATGCTGAAATCATTATAATATACTTTTTCATATCTGACACCTTTTATTTTTTATTAAGCGATTTAATTTCATCTGCCACTTTTTTTGTGGAATCTTCAAGAGTTTTTTCTATATTATTAATAAAGTCATTAACCATTTTATCAGTTTTTTCTTCCTGAGTCATAGTCTTATTATCACTTTTTTCACCCTTTGCATAAACTACACCAGCAAAAGACATAACACTAATTATTAAAATTACTATAATCTTTTTCATAAATCACCTTATTATTTATCTAGTTGTTCTTTTAAATCTTTTTCTGCATTTTTGACAGCTTCATTTGCTCTATCTTCTGCCTGCTTCACTGCTTTTTCTGCCTGTTTCTTAACACTTTCTACACTTTCTTCTATCTGGTTTAAAGAGTTCTTAACTGCCTCATCTGCCAAATTAATAGAATCTTTAACAGCTCGTTCTGCCTGAGTTTTAGTTATTTCTACAATATCTTCTGCTGATTTATCAGATATTTTAAAGTATACTGTCCGTATAATAAATGCCACTAATAAAAGCACTGCTAATGCTAGAATAATTTTAATAAGTTTGCCCATTATCTGCCTCCAAATTTTCTAAGTCTTTTTTATAATTTATATTTGTAAAAAGTCTGATGTCAAAGCCTGCTGCAAAAATATCTTTTTCTGAAATATATTTTATATTAAATTTTTCAATACTTTTAATTAGCTTATAATTTTTATTATTATAATCATCTATCATATTAAGCAGCACATTCCGTTTATAAAAGCTCATTAAAGTATAACTTTTATTATTTATCACAGGGATAACTCCATCGCAGTCTTTAAAATATCCATATAAATATACAATAAAATCACTGCTGATTAATGGTGCATCAGCTGATATTACAAATATATCATCATACTTTGCTTCATAAGCTGCTTTTATTAAACCACTCATAGGACATACTTCTTCTAAATCGTCCTGCAAATAACGGACATTTTTTAAATAAGGCTTATACTTTTCTGATATTTTAGATATGTGCATAACATCATCACTAACTAATAAGCCTGTTTCTAGCCCGTATATATATAATGGCTTTTCTTTATATAATGCTAATGTTTTATCTTTTCCAAACCGCTTAGCCAGACCGCCGCTTAATAAAGCATAAGAGATATTCATTAACCGAGCACCTGTTCTGCATTAAATACATAAGCATATAATTCTGTGCCTGCTTTTACTGTGCCTATCATCTCATTTGTAAATTTTGCATAAGCATTTGCTGAAACAAGTGATTCTATAATGTGAGAATCCTGAGTTGTAAATGGATATGCTTTCATTACACCATTTTCAACTTTTATCTGCACTCTATCAAACTGCACTCTGCCTTTTTTCTTGATAACATCTTCTGCTAAAATGACTTTTACAGGTTTATTTCTATATTCTTTTAAACCCATCATTTTTAAAAGTGCAGGCTTTGTATAATAAAAATTACAAAACATAGCACTTACTGGGTTTCCGGGGCAGGCAAAAACTGGTGTATCCCCCATAAAACCAAATGCCATGTGCTGACCGGGCTTCTGATTTATTTTATTAAAATGCCATTTTATGCCAAGCTGGTCTGCAATTAAATTCATATAATCAAAATCACCGGCACTGATACCTGCTGATGTTACTATCATATCAAAATTTTTTAATGACTTAAATGTGTTAAGAAGAGCATCTTTATCATCAGGAATAACCCCAATATATGCAACTTCTGCACCAAGCTGCTGAAAAAATATTTTAGCCATTTGGCTGTTAGAATCAAATATCCTATCTGGATTATCCTGAATTGACGGGTCTGCAATCTCATTACCTGTTGAAATTAATGCTACTCGCGGCTTTCTATATACTGATGTATAAAATACTCCTGCTGAAACATATCTGCCTATATGATAGGCACTAAATCTTTCACCAGTTCTATCTATTATGCTTCCATCTTTTAAATCTTCACCTTTATAGCGAACACAAAAGCCATTTTTAACCTGCTGAGGAATATTTACAACTTCTTTTCCGTTATCTGTAAGTTCATGCTGGATAACACTATCTGCTCCTGCCGGCAAAAATGCACCTGTCATTATTCTATAACACTCACCACAACCACATCGCCACCTGGCTTGCAGCGGTAGCGGTCGGATGTGCGCAGGCCTGGCACCCATATCACTTCGCCGGCGGCTTCAAGCACCCAGGCGTTGCGTTTCTGAAGCGAATCGTATTTGGCATCGGCAAACAAATCGCTCAGAAGCTTGCTCCCCTTCAACCCGAAAGGATGCATACGGTCGGCACGCCGCCAATGTCGCAGCACAAGCGGCACACCCACAATGGAGCTGTCGAGATAAGCAACC
>CAMEZN010000051.1 GCA_945947845.1 uncultured Mucispirillum sp.
GATACCAACGATTTCAACTTCTTCACCAACTTTAATAACACCACGTTCAACACGACCAGTAACAACTGTACCACGGCCAGAGATAGAGAAAACATCTTCAATTGGCATTAAGAATGGTAAATCAACAGCTCTTTCTGGAGTTGGAATGTATGCATCTAATGCAGCTAATAAGTCCCAAATAGGTTTAGTTAAAGTTTCATCAGTTGGGTTTTCTAATGCTTTTAAAGCAGAACCTTTGATGATTGGAGTGTCATCACCAGGGAATTCGTATGAAGATAATAATTCTCTGATTTCCATTTCAACAAGTTCTAAAAGTTCTTCATCATCAACCATATCACATTTGTTCATGAAAACTATGATGTATGGAACACCAACTTGACGAGCAAGAAGAATGTGTTCACGAGTTTGTGGCATAGGGCCATCAGCAGCAGAAACAACTAATATAGCACCGTCCATCTGAGCAGCACCAGTAATCATGTTTTTAACATAGTCGGCGTGTCCTGGGCAGTCTACGTGTGCATAGTGGCGAGTTTCTGATTCATATTCAACGTGGCTTGTAGCAATTGTAATACCGCGTTCTCTTTCTTCTGGAGCTTTGTCAATATTTGCATAATCTACGAAAGATGCAAGACCTTTTTGAGATAATACATTTGTTAAAGCAGCAGTTAATGTTGTTTTACCGTGGTCAACGTGTCCGATTGTTCCAACGTTAACGTGTGGTTTTTTTCTTTCAAATTTTTGTTTAGCCATGATTTATTCCTCCAAATCTTATTAATTTCTTGATTTTATAATTTCTTCTGCAATATTTGCAGGTACTTCTTCATAATGGTCAAACTGCATAGTATAAGTTGCACGACCTTGTGTGATAGAACGTAATTCTGTTGAGTAACCAAACATTTGTTTTAATGGAACCATTGCATTAATAACTTGTGCATTACCTTGAACATTCATACCTTCTATTCTACCACGTCTAGAACTTAAATCGCCCATTACATCACCCATGTATTCATCAGGGGTAACAACTTCAACTTTCATAATTGGCTCTAAAAGAACAGGAGAAGCTTGTTTCATACCATCTTTAAATGCCATAGATGCTGCGATTTTAAATGCCATTTCGTTAGAGTCAACTTCGTGGAAAGAACCATCAAATACAGTAACTTTAAAGTCAACAACAGGGTATCCTGCAACAATACCATTTTCCATAGCTTCTGTAACACCTTTTTCAATAGCTGGAATATATTCTTTTGGTATTGCACCACCAACGATTTTATTTTCAAATTCAAAACCAGCACCCGGTTCAAGTGGAGTCATTTCTAACCAGCAGTGGCCATAGTTACCTTTACCACCTGATTGTTTAATATATTTACCCTCAGTTTTAACTGCTTTACGGAATGTTTCACGGTAAGCAACTTGTGGGTTACCAATATTAGCTTCTACTTTAAACTCTCTTTTTAAACGGTCAACAATGATTTCAAGGTGAAGTTCACCCATACCTGAAATAACTGTCTGGCCAGTTTCTTCATCAACTCTTACTCTAAAAGATGGGTCCTCAGAAGCAAGTTTGCCTAATGCAACAGAAAGTTTATCTTGGTCTGCTTTTGTTTTTGGCTCAATAGCAATAGATATAACTGGCTCTGGAAATTCCATAGCTTCTAATATAATTGGGCTTTTTTCATCACAAAGAGTATCGCCTGTTGTAGTGAATTTAAGACCAACTGTTGCACAAATATCACCTGCACGGATTTCTTTTATTTCTTCCCTTTTATTAGAGTGCATTTTTAAGAGACGGCCTATACGTTCTTTTTTATCCTTAGTAGAGTTAAGAACATAGTTACCTGCTTCAAATACACCAGAATAAACACGGAAATATGCAAGCTGTCCCATATATGGGTCAGTCATAATTTTAAATGCTAATGCAGCAAATGGTATATCATCACTTGCTTCACGAGTTTCTTCTGCACCTGTTTCTGGGTTAACACCAGTAATAGCAGGAATATCAAGTGGTGATGGAAGATAATCAACTACTGCATCAAGAAGTTTTTGTATACCTTTATATTTAAAAGCTGTTCCGCATAATACAGGGTTAAACTGTAATGCACATGTTCCTTTACGAAGTGCAGATTTAATTTCATCATTAGTGATTTCTCCGCCTTCAAGGTATCTTTCCATAAGAACTTCATCAGCTTCAACTGCTGTTTCTATCATTTTAGCACGATATTCAGCAGCTTTATCTTTAAGGTCAGCAGGAATTTCTACTTCCTTATATTTCATACCAAAGTCGCCTTCAACATCCCAAATGTAGCCTTTCATTTCTATTAAGTCTACAACACCTTGGAATTTATCTTCTGCACCTATTGGTATTTGAATTGCAACAGGTGTAGCACCAAGTCTGTCATTCATCATTTCAAGAACACGGTAGAAGTTAGCACCAGTTCTATCCATTTTGTTTACGAATGCAACTCTTGGAACTTTATATTTATCAGCTTGTCTCCAAACTGTTTCAGACTGCGGCTGAACACCAGCAACTGCACAGAATACACCAACTGCACCATCTAATACTTTAAGTGAACGTTCAACTTCAATTGTAAAGTCAACGTGTCCCGGAGTATCAATAATATTAATAACATAGTCTTTCCAGAAGCATTGTGTAGTAGCAGAAGTAATTGTAATACCTCTTTCTCTTTCCTGCTCCATCCAGTCCATAGTAGCTGCGCCATCATGAACCTCACCGATTTTATAGTTAACACCAGTGTAGTAAAGAATACGTTCAGTTGTAGTAGTTTTACCAGCATCAATGTGAGCCATGATACCAATATTTCTTTGTAAATCTAAAGATTTTGCTCTTGCCACAACAAACTCCTGTTATTACCATCTAAAATGTGCAAAAGCTCTGTTTGCTTCTGCCATTTTGTGTGTATCTTCGCGTTTTTTAATAGATGCACCTTTGTTAGATGCAGCGTCCATTAATTCGCCAGCAAGACGTTCAACCATTGTTCTTTCTTTTCTAGAACGAGATGCTGTAATAATCCATTTAATAGAAAGTGCCTGCCTTCTTGCAGCTCTTACTTCTGTTGGCACTTGGTATGTAGCACCACCAACTCTGCGAGATTTAACTTCAAGAACAGGTTTAACATTTTCAATAGCTTTTTTGAAAACTTCTATACCTTCTTCGCTGCCTCTTTCTTTAATTAAATCTAATGTTTTGTAAAAAATGCCTTCAGCAACTGATTTTTTACCAGAATACATTAAACTGTTAATAAATTTTGTAACAAGTGTATCCTTATATATTGGATCAGGTAACACTTCGCGTTTTTTAGTTCCTCTTCTGCGTGCCATTTATATTCCTCTCTTATTTAGGCCTTTTAGCACCGTATTTAGAACGGCTTTTTTTCCTGTTTGCAACACCAGCTGTATCTAATGCGCCACGAATAACTTTGTAACGAACACCTGGTAAGTCTCTTACCCTTCCACCACGAACAAGAACAACTGAGTGCTCTTGAAGGTTATGGCCGATACCTGGGATATAAGCTGTTACCACAATACCATTTGTTAAACGAACCCTTGCAACTTTTCTTAAAGCTGAGTTAGGTTTTTTAGGTGTTGTGGTATAAACACGAACACACACTCCACGCCTTTGTGGGTTTGCTTGTAATGCCGGAGATTTAGTCTTTTTAATCATTTCCATACGACCAAATCTAACTAACTGATTAAGAGTCGGCAAAGAACACCTCCAATAAAATTATGGTCTTAGACCATGAATGTATTTATTTATTAAAATTTTTCTGCCTCTAAAAAAGCAATTTTAATTTTTCATTAGTAACTTAGCTTGTCGGAAACTCCCCTTTTATGATAAAGGCATGATAAGCCCGGCGGTTTGTTTCCATCATTTAGTCAGGCATATTATATCATATTAAACAAAAATGCAAGTATTTTTTTATAAATAATTTTTCTTTTCTTATAATAAATACAAATATATCATATAAAAAATATTTTATACTTCCATTTCTTTAAATTATATAAAAATTACAGCATATAAAAAAACTGCCAGCTTATTAAAACTGGCAGTTATATGCAAAAAATATCCAGCTCAATCTATATTTTTTTCATATTAGCATCTTCTAAAATATTTGCTGCAATAGTATCAACATTATTTGTAATAGTATTTGTTGTCTCAACTATCTCCATATTAGACTGCACAACTTTTTCATGCTCTTTTACATTAGTTATTATAACATTAATGCTTTCTATCTGGCTTTTAATAGCTGTATCCATACTAGTAATACTATCAGTAAGTGTATGAATACTTGATTCAATTTCTGAAAGTGAATGAGATGTTCTATCTGCAAGTTTAGAAACTTCCTGAGCTACAACAGCAAAGCCTCTTCCTGCTTCACCAGCTCTTGCAGCTTCAATTGAAGCATTAAGTGCCAGCAGGTTTGTCTGCTCTGCAATCTCCCTAATAATATAAATAATTTCTTTTATAGAATCAGCCTGCTGAGAAACATCAAAAGTTTTAGCAGATACCACATTTACAGATTCTTTTAAGCTGTCCATGCCATAAACTGTTTCTTCAAGCGATGCACTTTGTTCTGCACTTGATGAAGATAATGTGTGCATAGCTTCTTTTAAATTAGTTGTTTGAGAAACCAAGCTGTTTGCAAAACTTGTAGACTGTTTAAGCATAGAACGAATTTCATCAGCTAGTTTATTAATTGCAACCTCTATACTTCCAGAAGCATTAGGTATATCTGCTGTAAAATTTAATGTTTTATACTGTTCTACAACATTTAAAATAACATTTAAATCATTGCCTACACTATTTTGCAGTGCATTTATAATTTCCTGAAATATAGCTTTTAACTCCATAAGCTGCTGATTACTAGTGCTACTTGTAATAACCTGAGATAAATTACCTTCTTTAACATATTTACCAGCTGTAATAATTTCATCAATCAATTGATTATCCTGCACAAATGTTTTATTTATCTGCTCAATATTATAGTTAATCATATCAGCCATTTTACTAAATTCATCAGTTGAGTTTACCTTAATTAACTCAATATCTGTTTTTTCATGATTTAAGTATTTAAAAAATTCACCTAATCCTTTTACAATCACTTTTAAATTATTTAGAAAATAACTGATAATAAATGCAAGTGCTGCTACTATGATTAATACAAACAGAATAATAACTCCTATTTGTTTTATAAGTATCCTGTTAAAAAGTGAATCATAATCATTCATAGAGTTACTAGAACATACAAGCCAGTTATATCTGTCTGTTTTCATACACATAGTTAAATATATCTGCCCGTTATAATTATCATGGAAAAGCTCAGTAGGTTTATTTATACTAGACTGTGCCTGATTGACAAATCTATCATAAACTTCTTTATAAGAATGGTTATCATTCATAATAAATTCTTTATCATAATGTGATACAATATTATTTTCTTTATCAAATAATATTATACTGCTTGAATCACTAGTCCTAAGCCCATTTATTATCTGCTGTAACTGCTCTAAATAAATATTTGCACCAACAACTGCTACAAATTCGTTATTTATAATTACAGGCACATAGGCAGTAGTAATATAAGTTTTAGTAGTAATATCTATGTATGGTCATGAAAAACCTGCTTTTTTAGTTTCCTTTGCTTCTTTATACCACTGCCTGATTCTTGAATCAAAATTATCATTTGTCATATTTAATCTAAATGGATTATTACCAGAAATATCATCTGTTTTGATAAGCCTGCCATCACTTTCATAACCTATAAACAGTGCATTAAACTGGGTGTGTGGAAAAATTTCTTTAATAAATGCTGTCATTTTTTCATCATCTAGCACAACATCTTTTTTAACTGCTGAATTAGTAAATTCAGTTATTGCATCAAGTCTGTATCCAAAATATTCGTTAATATAGTTGGAAAGTGATATTATACTTTCTTCCTTACCACTGCTTAAACCTGTTATTATGCTTGATTTTGAGTCTGAATATGAGATAACACATAATACACTAAAACATACTAAAATTATAATAAATACAAGAAAAGATATTTTCCTTACAACACTTGCCCTAATATAATTAATCATGGTTCTCCCTCCCATATAGACAAAATCTTGCAAAATGCCTTATATTTATTTTACACTATTATTAACACAATATTCTATATTGTCAACCAAATAAACAGCATAACTTTTTGTGTATAAATATTACTGTGTATTTATAAAATATAATAATGTTAAATTATAAAGCACAATATAGAATAAGTTATTTTAAAAGAAAAATATCTTGCATATTATTTTATTTTTTATTTTCTAATATTTCCCTTGTTCTCTCCAATGCTTTATCAATATGGTTTGTAACATTTTCTTCCCCAATCATATCTATAAAATGCATTTTTTTAAGTGTTGCATAAGGCAGCGGATTAACACCAGATAAAACAAGCTGAGTGCCAGCCTTTTTGCACGTATTATAGAAATTTTCAAGAGCATGTTCTCCTGTTGCATCTATGGCAGGAACATTTCTCATACGGAGAATAAATACTTTTGGAGTTTTACCTATGTGTTCTAATGTATTAAGCAGCATATCAGCAACACCAAAAAAGAATGGTCCGTTAATTTCATAAACTTCTACACCTTCTGGTATTTCTTTATTAGATGTTGCATCTGGGTCTGCAATATCCTGAGCAGTTTCTTCTGATGCATCAAAATTCATTTTGCTCATACTTGTAACATCGCTCATTCGTTTCATAAAAAGTAATGCAGCAAGCACAACACCAACCTGTACAGCAGCAGTTAAATCTATTACAATAGTTAATATAAATGTTGTAAGCAGCACAACCACATCGCTTTTTGGCGAGCTGAAAAGGTTTGCCATATTTTTTATACCCATCATATCTACAGCCACGACTAAAAGCACACCAGCTAATGCTGCCATTGGTATTATCTCTATTAAAAATGCAAAGAAAAGAATAAATAAACATAAAAATACAGCATGTATCATACCAGAAAGTGGAGTAACACCACCTGCCCTTACATTTGTAGCTGTTCTTGCTATTGCTCCAGTTGCTGGAATACAGCCAAAAAATCCGCTTAAAATATTTGCAACACCCTGACCTACAAGCTCTGTATTTGATTTATGGTGAGAGCCTGTCATACCGTCTGCCACAACTGCAGAAAGAAGTGATTCTATACCTGCAAGCAGTGCAATAGTTATGGCAGCAGGAAATAATGCTCTTATTTTTTCAATTGTTACTTCTGGCACTGTAAATGATGGAAATACAGCATTTATCGTACCAAACCTGTCACCTATTGTTTCTGCATTTAATCCTAAGAAAAAACACACTGCTGTTGAAATTACTATTGCAACAACATGGGAAGGAATATTTGTAGACATTTTTCTTATAATTAATATAATTAAAACTGTACCTATGCCAATAGCTGCAGAAGATATATTAATAGTAGAAATATTTGAAAAAATACTTATCCATTTATCTATAAATTCTGGTGATGCTTCTTGATATGTAAGCCCTAAAAAGTCTTTTATTTGAGAAGAGAAAATAACTACACCAATACCTGCTGTAAACCCTGTTGTAACAGGATATGGTATAAATTTAATAAAAGAACCAACACGGGCTATTCCTAAAAATATTAATATAATACCTGCCATAATTGTGGCAATAAGCAGTCCATCATAACCATGCTGAGCTATTATACCATATATAATAATAACAAATGCACCAGTGGGTCCGCCTATCTGATAACGGCTGCCACCTAAAAAAGAAATAAAAAAACCTGCTATTACTGCAGTAAATATACCCTGAGATGGCGTTGCACCACTTGCTATTGCAAAAGCCAGTGCCAAAGGAATTGCCACAATACCAACTGTTATGCCCGCAAATAAATCTTTTTTAAATATTGTAAAAGAATAGTTTTTAATTACTTCAAAAAAAACTGGAATAAACTTTTCCTTAGATACCATATTATTTCTTTCCCCTGTATTTTTAATTTAAAAAACTCATATAATACTTATAGAATAAAATATCAATAGAAATTAAAAAATATTTTAAATATACGATTTTATCATTGATAATAATTTTTTTAATGATATAATCTGCCCTATGAGTCTAAAAGGGTGTAACCATGGCTGCATATATAAAAAAGAAATAAAAGTTGAACAAATGAAAGAACTTTATGTTTTTAGATGTGCAGCTTTAAAAAAATATATTACAAAAGATGAAATTAAAACTAGATGCAGCCTTTTTCAAGGACCGCTAAAAATAAAGGAACATTCTATTGATGAATTCCTGAATTAACTATATTTTTTTATTCTATATCAATATTTAAGGAGAAAAAATGACTTCTAATATTTTACCAAAATATACTAAAAACGAAGAAATAATGAATGCAGTAACCCATGGTATTGGTGCAGGGCTGAGTATTGCAGGACTTGTTATATTAGTGGTATTTGCATCTTTATATGGTGATGCATGGAAAATTGTTGCTTCAGCTATATATGGAGCTTCAATGATAGTATTATATACTGCTTCCACACTATACCACAGCTTATCAAAAACAAAAGCAGCTTCAAAATTAAATATGTTTGACCATATCTCTATATACTATCTTATCGCAGGCTCTTACACTCCATTTATGCTTGTTAATTTAAGAGGTGGCTGGGGCTGGTCTATTTTTGGAGTTGTATGGGCTTGTGCAATTGCAGGAACTGTTTTAAAAATAAT
>CAMEZN010000052.1 GCA_945947845.1 uncultured Mucispirillum sp.
GATATATATATTGCAGGTAGATTTGGTGAAGCTGTCAAGGCAGCAACAGGTCTTGCCAGTCAGGTATACAGCTTTTTCATAATGACAGGCCATGCTTTAACCATTGGTGCCGTATCAGTATTATCTCGTCTTTTTACATCAGATGATAAAAAGAAGTTTCGTTCAGCAGTATTTACATCTGTTTTATCTGCCTTTTTATTTGGTGTTGTAATATGTATAATTGGTATAACATTTTCTTCAAAGATAGCTACACTTTTAAATGCTCCTGATGAAGTCAAAGGATATGCTTCATCTTTAATAAAAATATATTTTCTTGGTATTATTTTCCATATGACTTTGATTAATATGAATGGTGTATTAAGGTCATGTAAAAGAGTAACTGTTACTATGGGAGTAATGATATTTGCTGCTGTATTAAATATTATATTGGTGCTTTATTTTTATAATTTTACTGATTTAGGGTTTAAAGGAATAGCTGTATCTACTGCTGTGAGTATTACATCTGCATCTATTATAAATATTATAATAATGTTTCGCATAATTAAAAAAACATATATATTTTCATTTCCAATTTTAAAGCAGATATTATCAATAGGCTGGCCCGGTGGTATAGTCTCTCTTAGCTGGCAGCTTGGCGGAACTGCGCTTTATGCAATACTTGGTATGCTTTCTTATAATTCTGTTGAGATTATGGCAGCTTATGCAACAGGGCTTAGAATAGAAAGTGCCATTTTTATGCCAGCTTTCGCATTTAATATGGCTAATGCTGTTATTGTTGGCAATTTAATGGGTGAGAAGAAGTTTGATGAAGCTTATAAAAGCGGTCTTACAACAGCATTTATTTCTATGGGAGTTGTTACCATTATGATAGCAGTTGTGCTTCTTAATGCTCGCTCTATTGCTGAATTTTTAGAGCCTAACCCACTTGTTGTTGATGAAATTATTAAATATATTTATATATGTATGATAGCTGAGCCTTTTATAGCTTTAAACCTTGCAATGACTGGTGCATTAAATGGAGCAGGAGATACAAAAGCAACAATGTTATATGCTATTTTAAATGTATGGGTGTTAAGACTGCCACTGGCATATATTTTTGGTATTGCATTAGGGCTTCATGCTGCTGGTATATGGTGGGCTTTAAATTCTGGCTTCTTTTTACAGTCTGTTTTGTCTACCAGACGATTTATAAGTAAAAAATGGCAGAAAATTGAAATAGTATAAAATATGGTTATACTGATTAATGGTGCATCTTGCACAGGGAAAACTATTCTTGCTCAAAAATTAATGGAAAAATATAAAATACCATACTTATCTATTGACCATTTAAAAATGGGGCTTATTAGAAGTCATAATACTGACCTTACTCCATATGATGATGAAAAACTTCAAGGTTATTTATGGAATATTACAAAAGAAATAATTAAGACTGTTATAGAAAATGACCAAAATATTATAATAGAAGGGGCTTATATTTCTTTTGATTATAAAAAAGATTTTCCATTAGATTATTTAGATAAAATTAAATATATATGTCTTGCCATGAGTGAGAATTATATAAAAGATAATTACAAAATTATTGTTGAAAATGCAGAAATTATAGAGAACAGGGGAAACTTATTTTCTATTGATAAAGATTTTTTGATTAATGAAAATAAAAAATATATAGAAAACTGCAAAAAATATAATCTGCCTTTAATGATTATTTATGATAAATATGTAATAAATATTGACTTAGATAACATATAGTATAAATTAAAATAAAAAATGTAGACAAATAATTTTTTTGTGCTATATATGGAAATTCTAATAAAAATATAACAAATGGTAATTATAAAATGGATTTTAAAGAATTAGATTATTCTCACAGAGCATCTCTTGCACCTATACTTCGTGCAAAAAACTCATGCCTTTCTGAATATAGTTTTACTAATGCATATTTATTCAGAAAACCACATAATTATCAGGTGGCAGAAAGTGATGGCTGCACATTCCTGCATGGTGTTACATACGATAATAAAACATATATGATGCCAGTATGTCCGCTTGAAATTATACCACAAAAAAAATTAATAGAAATGGGAGCCTTAGTAGATTTCTTTTTTCCTATACAGGAAGAATGGCTTACATTTTTCCCAGAAGATAAGTTTACATATTCCTATCTTGATGGTGATTCTGATTATATATATTTAACAGAAAGGCTTGCCACTATGGCAGGCAGAAAACTTGCTAAAAAAAGAAACTTATTAAAGCAGTATAATGAAGGCTATAAAATAGAAGATTTTGAGCTTACCCCTGAAAGATTTAATGATGCAAAATATATTTTAGATACTTGGGAGAGAGATATCAGCATGGCTGAAAATCATGGTTCAGATTATTCAGAAACTCTTGAAGCACTTGAAAAAATTACAGAATTTAATCTCCGCGGTATGATTTCTTATGCTGACGGTAGACCATCTGGTTTTGTGCTTGGTGAAGAGTTAAATGATGAAACTTTTGCTCTTCATTTTGCAAAAGGTATAAGAGAATATAAAGGTATATACCAGCATTTATATAATTCTTTTAGTATTATATTAAATAATGAATATAAATTTATTAATTTTGAGCAGGATTTAGGTAAAGATACTCTTCGTCAGGCAAAGTCTACATATTATCCTGATGAAATGAGAAAAAAATACAGGGTAGCATTAATTAAATAGTATATAAAAATGGAGGAGTTTTATGGAAGCAGCAAAAGAAAAATCAAAAAATTTTATTTTAAGACTATTTGATAAAACAAAGATTTTTATTGTTATCGCAATAGTTGTTGTATTAGTTTTAATAATGTTTTTTATGGATTCATTGATAGGCAATGTTGATGCAAATGAATATCAAGTGAAACAGGCTTTTATGACTGGTGAATTATCAGCTCATTTAACACCGGGCTGGTATCTTAAAGCAATGGGCACAATATATAGATTTCCAAAAACAGAAACAGTTTATTTTACAAGAGATAATATTGATAATGCAGCAAATCAGGGGCCTGTAACAGTTACATTTTCAGATAACTCTCGGTGCGATATTAGCGGGACTGTCCGGGTTATTATGCCTACAACTGAGCAGTATGCAATTGATATTGTTGCAAAACATTCAAACAGAACATTTCAGGATTTTGCAATAAAAAATATTATGCCTGTTACAAAAAGAGCATTAATCACAGCAGCAACAACAATGACTGCACCAGATGCGAAAATAAAAATGGCAGATTTAGCCACTCTTGGACAAGACCAGTTAAATAATGGTATCTTTGTGCTGGAATCTACAAAAGTTAAAGAATTAGACCCAGCAACTGGTGAAGAAGTTATTAGAGAAGTAAAACACATAAAACAAGCAGCAGATGGCACAACTGCAAGATTTAAAGATGATATGCCACTTACTGCTTTTGGTGCAAGTGCCACAAACTTTGTAGTAACAGATATTACATGTTCTCCTGAAATTGAAAGACAGATTTCTGACCAGCAGCAGGCAAAAATGGGGATAGCTACTGCCAAAGCAAAAGCAGCTCAGGCAGACCAAGAAGTTATTACAGCAAGAAAGCAGGGTGATGCTAATATTGCAAGAATAAAAGCGGAAGAAGAAGCAAAAGCTCAACAAATGATAGTTGCAGCAGAAAGAGAAAATAAGGTGCAGATTTTAAATGCTCAAAGAGAAGTAGAAATCTCTAAACTTAAAAAACAGGAAGAAGAAAACCTGCTGGCAGCTGCAAATGTTAATAAACAAAGAACTATTTTAGAAGCCGATGCTCAGGCTTATGCAAAAAGAAAAGTAATGGAAGCAGATGGTGCTCTTGATAAAAAGTTAGAAGCATATAAGTATGCAGTAGAAAAACAAAGTGAAGCTATTGCAAATATTACTCTGCCGCAGATAATGATAAACGGTGATGGTTCTAATAATAAAAATGGTTCAAGCTCTATGGCAGGTATGGATTTACTGCTTCAAATGATGCTTATAAATACTGCTAAATCACTTGGGCTTGATATGAATATAAAAAATACAAATAATTAATTCCATGATAAAAAGCCAGAACTTTTAATATTTTAAAAGTTCTGGCTTAATGTTGTTATATGCGATAAATTAGAAACTTAAGCTGTATGGGTTTCATCTATAATATTTTCAAATTCTATTTTCATCATTGCAGGATTAGATATATTTCGCATATATAAGCGAGATGCACCAGACCCAACAAACTTTAAGGTCCCATAACCTAACATTCTACCGAAAAGTCCTTGTTCAACTGATACAGATTCTATTTTTTGATTTCTCAGTTCGTTTGTCTTTACAGCAATAATTCCATGTTTTTCAATTACTCGTTTAGTTGTGCATATCATTTCTCTCTTTTTTAAATCTAAGATTTTGATAATGATAAAAGGTATTGTAATTATCATCCAAAAAGTAAGAATGGTGAAAATAACCACCCAAACCCAGTTTATCCAGTGCAGTTCTGCAATGGATTTTATTTCTTCATCTTTTGAAAGAGAGCGAGATAAGTAAGTAATTTTTTTTTGTGACATAATAAACTCCATTTTTGATTTTAATGGCGGTATTATAGCATGGGGGGGGGAAATGTCAAGTATTTTTATGCAAAATAATAGTATTTTAAAATGTATGTGTTAATATTCCATAATATGTAATTCTATATACAAGGAATATAAATATGATTGGTTTATTTCAGTATTGATGTAACAGTAGTAATGGTGCAAAATTGAGAATTATTTTATAATTAAAACATCAAGCACTACTAATGTAGCACTTTTTATTTATGTGTCCAAATTTTATAAGAAGAAATTAAAAGAATAATCACTAAAAGCGGAATTAAGATTTTTTCGCTGACCACACCTAACAGTAAGCCGCCTAAAAATGCCCCTAAAATAGAGCCAAAAGCCATAACAAAAATAAAAGATTTATGGGAATATACTATTTTAAAAGAATCATCTTTTGTGTACCTAATAAGCCCTGTTATCATTGTTGGCAGACTGATTGCAAGGGAAAGGCTGCCTGCAAGTTTTATATCAATGCCAAAAAGCAGGATTAATACAGGAATAATTAACTCACCACCTGCAACACCAAGTATAGCTGCAAAAAGACCTATAATTACACCTGAAATAATACCAAGAATGATTATTATATATTTATCTGTATTCATTATGAAACTGGAGTATTCAACATTATGGCTGATAAATAATATGCAGGCAATAATAATAAGCATAACAGATATTACTCTGTAAAAAGTTTTTACACGCAGTTTTACTGCAATATCAGCACCAATCCATGCTCCTGCGATACTGCCTGCTAAAATATTCAGAATTATATCCCAGTGAGAAAATACTGTGCTGTATGGAATAGATACTGCTCTAAAAATAAATGCAGAAATTACTACAATTAAACTCATGATTTTGTTTAATATTACAGCTTCCAGTGGAGGAAATTTAAATAAACCAATTAATACAGGAAGTCTGAATTCTGCTCCACCAAGCCCAATTAACCCGCCAAGAGTGCCTATAATAGAGCCGGAAATAAAAGCATATACTTTTTTTAACATATAAATTACACCTGTTTAAAATTATTGTACTAATTTTAAAACAGCAAATATTAAGTTTGTCAAATATTTTTATAGATTAATGGATATGAATATGAAAAAATCTTCTTATTTGTTTTATCAAATAAGAAGATTGTATGATTGTATGGCTATTTTATTTCAGTTTTTGTTTCTGAAATAGCTTTACGAAGTTTTTCTTCATCTTCACTTGCAAGAGAAGTTTGTAAAATTGTGCCGCCAGTGCCTTTTAATTCTGCTAATGCTTTATCGCTTAAATCAGAATGAAGAAGAATGAAAAGGGTAGATGTACCTGGTTTCATTTGGTCTGCCAGCTGTTTCATAAAATTATCATCTATGCCGATATCACTTAATGCACCGCTTACAGCACCTGCTGCACCGCCTATTGCAAAACCTAGAAGTGGGTTTAAGAAAATAGCCCCTATCAGCATACCCCAGAAACTGCCACCTAATGCACCATAGGCAGTTAAATTATTCATCTGACGAAGTTTTACTTTACCATCTTGTTTTTTAACAGCAACTACTGCATCTTCTAATTCAACAAGATAACTTTTCTGCATTTTTAAAAAATCAAGCCTGACTTGCTCTGCTTTTAATTCATCATCATAAGATACAACTATTAATTTACTCATATTGCACTCCTTTATATTTATAATGGATTTTACAAGTTATACAACATGGTGTCAATATATATTCATTAATTTTGATAATCAAATAGTTGACATTTGTTAATAAAATCAACATAATTTTTAATATTGTCTATGTTAGTAAGATGTATATATCCAATAATGAATATATACAATTATTAGCTTACAGGAACATATATTTTGAATGGGAAAGATTTTTTATTTTATTACTTTCTTTTTCTAAAATCATAATAATAATTTTATCCTGTTCAAAGGGTATTTCCCATATTACTCTATTTTCATTTTTATAATAATGCAGTCCCACAGCAGCAATTTTATCTTCTAAATTTATTTTATTTTCACTGCTGTCTGCTGGCATAGGGATAACTCTTGATGAATATATAAAATCATAGCCTGCAAATGCTGAACCTTCTGCAAAAATATTACCTTTCATTTGCATTTTTAGTGTAGAGTTAATTACATTACCGGTAATATTTAAATCAATAGTTACATGTCCTTTACTGCCTGTAACAGAATTTTTATCATCAGAATCAATAAATATTCGTTTATCTTTTAATATTACAAACCTTTCTATTTCATAAGTGCCGTTCAGGCTTACAGGATTATCTGTAATATTTATAGTCATTGGTTCTGTAATATCTGCAAATACAAAAGTGAAATTTGCAAGGATTATTATCACTGTAAGAATAATACGCATATTAATCCTCAATAATTAAAAAAGGCTTTTTATCTATAATGGTAGATATATCATTTTCTTTTTCAAGTTTTAAAATAAGTGTTAATCCTTTTTCAAAAGGCATTTCCCATATTAAATCTTCATGGTCATATATAGTCATACCTATTGATGACAGTGCCTTTGAAAGAGATGTTCCTGACGGCCTTTGTGCTGTAAATGTCTGGCTGTCATACAAAAACGAGTAATTTGCAATTTCAGGCCGTTTAAAAGCAGGTCCAACCATCTGCATTTTATATATTAAATCAACAGCAACAGTATTTTGACTGATTTTCATATTAATTGTAGCAATTCCTTTATCATCATAAACATCATAACTGTTATCAGAATCAAGCAGTGTAGTATCTCCATTCCTAATAATTAACCGTTCTACTTCATAGGTGCCGTTAAAACTTAATGGGTCTGTTAAAGATATTGGCACAGGCACACCTGCATATCTGCTATTTTGTGCTGATGCAAAAGAATAAATGCTTATTATTAAAAGGCTGAATAATATTATTTTTTTCATATTTTCACTCCATTATATTTTATAGTCGTTTATAATTACAATAAGTTACATTATTCTATAATTTTTGTAAAATATTCTTTTATTTTTTTTGCTTCACTGTTAGATATTATTCTAACAGAATTTTCACTATTTCTTTTCATTGCACTGTATGTAAAATTATGACTGCCAGTATAAATGATTTTATCATCAATTAAACAAAGTTTTGCATGCAGTTTTTTGCTTTCATTATCATATAATATATTTATACCATTTTTCATTAAATATGCAGCAGTATTTTCATTATATTTATTTGATAAGTCATTTTCATCTTTTGATTTTTCAAAAATTATTGTAACATTTACATTTCTTTTTGCAGCATTAATAAGTGCAGATGTAATTAGCGGAATAGGTTCTTCAAGGTTATTAATATTATAATTATCAAGCTTATACATAAATAAAGCACAGGTAATGCTTTCTTCTGCTTTGGCAGTATCAGAAGTAAAATATCTTACATATTCATCATCATTTAATATGGTATATGAACCTTCCTGATAATTATTTTTTGAAAGAATATTTGCTGTAAGTATAAACAGAGCAAAAAGCACAGGGGAAATGATTTTTAAAATGGTAATTATATAGTGGTAGTTTTTTCTATCTCTTTCCATATCTGCTCTTTGCCTATACCTGTTACAGCAGAAAACACAATGAGATTTTCTTTTGAAATAAGTGTTTTTTCAGAAATTATTTTTATTTGTTTTGCCTTTTCATTATTAGAAAGCTTATCTGATTTTGTAAGCACAGCAATTAGTGGCACATTTCGCGACTGCATAGCAGCAATCATTTTCATATCATCATCATTTGGAATACGCCTTATATCTAAAAGAAGAACACATAATGATAAATTTTTTCTATTAGCAAAATAGTGTTCTATAAGCTTTCCCCATGCAGCCCGTTCTGATTTAGAAACAGCAGCATAGCCATAGCCGGGTAAATCAGTAAAAATATATTTATCATCTATATTAAAAAAATTTACAAGCCTTGTTTTACCAGGAGTGTTGCCTACTTTCACAAGGTTTTTACGGTCTAATATTCTGTTAATCATTGATGACTTGCCAACATTACTTCTGCCAGCAAAACAGATTTCAGGTAAATCACTTTTTATAAATTGCTCTGGTTTTGCAGCTGATAATATAAATGAAGCATTCATTTATA
>CAMEZN010000053.1 GCA_945947845.1 uncultured Mucispirillum sp.
ACTGTTGAACCATTCCCACCTAAACCACGTGTTTACTAAGAATAAGGAAGGACGATATGAGCAAATTTATAAATGTTAAAATATTAAGATACGACCCAGATAAAGATAAAGCACCTCACTTCCAATCATACAAAGTAGAGTTACGCAGGCCGGGTATGCTTTTACTTACAGTTCTTAACCAAATAAAATGGGAGCTGGACCCTACCCTTTCATTCCGCAGGTCATGCCGTGAAGGTGTGTGCGGTTCAGACGGTATGAATGTAAACGGTGTCAATATGCTTTCATGTATGACAAAAGTGGAAGACTTAGGCTCTGATATTACAATCAAACCATTACCTGGTATGCCTGTAATTAGAGATTTAGTTGTGGATATTTCCAGCTTTATCAATAAATTTATTACAGTTAAACCATATATTATCCGCCATTCTCCAATGCCAGATAAAGAACTGTATCAATCACCAGAAGACAGGAAAAAACTTGACGGCTTATATGAATGTATCCTTTGCGGGTGCTGCTCATCTTCATGCCCTAGCTACTGGGTAGATAAAGAATATCTTGGACCTAATGCATTTTTAAGAGCTTGGAGATATTTAATAGACAGCCGTGATGAAGGTGCTGACGAAAGATTACCTATATTAAATGACAAACACGGTGTATGGCGATGCCACACAATCTATAACTGTGTAGAAGCTTGTCCAAAAGAATTAAACCCAACAAAAGCTATTGTTGGTATCAGAAAAATGCTTATGGATAAACAAATATAATATTATAAGCAAAGTAAAATATATAAGGGAAACTGGAAAACCAGTTTCCCTTTTTTTATGGGGAAAGAATACTAATCATTTACACAACGACATTTAATGTCGTTATAATATGTTTTTTACATTATATGTAAATAATCCTTTTTTTTAGTTTAGATTTAGTGTATAATTAGTGTTATATTATTTTTGGAGTGGGAAATATAATATGAAAGATAATGCATTTAATGAGCTGACGAGAGTTCAAATACCTGCACTTATTCATTTTAATAGATTAGGTTATGAATATATTGGCAAAATAAATGAAAATATGGCAGGCACAATATATGATGAAGAAACAAACATATTATTAAAAGTATTTTCTTCCCAGTTTCAGAAATTAAATCCACTTTATAAAGACCAAGTAGATACAGTTTTAAAAGAAATAAAAGATGAACTTGATTACAATAACTTAGGACGCAGTTTTTTTGAACGACTGCAAAATGTATCACCTTATAAATTGATTGACTTTGATAATATAGAAAATAATACATTTCATTATACTGGAGAATTTACATGTAAAAATGGTGAAGATAGTTTTAGACCAGACATTACATTATTTATAAATGGTTTACCTTTAGTTTTCCTAGAAGTGAAAAAACCAAATAATAAAAAAGGGATTTTAGCAGAAACAGAAAGATTAGAATATAGATTTCAAAATAAGAAATTTCGCAGGTTTATAAATATTACACAGCTTATTATATTATCTAATAATTTAGAATATGAAACAATAGATGGCATAGTGCCTGTGCAGGGTGCATTTTATACTACAATTTCTAGGAAAAATGTAAAAGTAAACTGTTTTAGAGAAGAACATATTGATAAAAATAATTTAGCACTTTATATTAAAGAGTATCCATACAAGCCTATAAATGAAGAATTAGAATATAAGATTTTAAAAGATTTTAACTGCCAAGTTTTACTTAATGCTCCAGAATATACAACTAATAAGAATATAAATTCGCCAACAAATAGAATTATAACTTCTATGTGTTCTAAAGAAAGGCTATTATATATTTTAAAATATGGACTTGTCTATTTAAATGCAACAAAAGAAGTTGATGGCAAAATGGAAGTAATAGACGAAAAACATATAATTAGATATCAGCAGTTATTTGCATCAATGGCAATAACTAAGGCATTATCTAACAATAAAACATCTGGTATTATATGGCATACTCAAGGCAGTGGTAAAACTGCACTTTCATATTATTTACATAAAATCTTAACTGACTATTATGCTAAAATGCAGAAAGTGCCAAAATTTTATTTTATAGTGGATAGAATAGATTTATTAGAGCAGGCATGTGATGAATTTACTAAACGAGGGCTTTTAGTAACGACTATTGAAAACCGTAAGGCATTAACTGCTCATTTTAAAGAAAATACAGCAACAAAATCAAACACAGGTAAAAATGAAATAGTAGTTATAAATATCCAAAAGTTTGATAATGATGATGAAAAAATTGAAATAGAAAATTATGCTATTAATTTACAGCGAATATTTATTATAGATGAAGCCCACAGGGGATACAGCATAAACGGCTCATTTTTAGGAAACCTTTTAAATGCAGATAAAAATGCGATAAAAATTGCACTTACTGGAACACCATTATTGCAAGCAGAAAGAGAGAGCTGGCGAGTATTTGGTGATTATATCCATACTTATTATTATGATAAATCTATACAAGATGGCTATACTCTTAAAATAATGCGAGAAGATATCGCAACAGAATACAGGGAACATCTACTTGATATATATAATAGTGTGGAAACACTTATACAGAAAAAAGATATTAAAAAAGAATATATAGTAGAACATGATAACTATGTAAAAGCATTGCATGAATATATTGTTAATGACTTTTATAAATTTAGAACACTGCATAATGATAATACTATAGGTGGTATGGTAATATGTGAAACAAGTGGGCAGGCTAAAAAATTATTTGAATTTTTTAATAATATGAAAATAGAAGGCAGAACACCATTAAAAGCTGCTTTAATACTGCATGATGTAGATGACAAAGAAACAAGAAAATCATATATTACTGGCTTCAAGAAAAATATGACTATTGATATTTTAATAGTTTATAATATGCTTTTAACTGGGTTTGATGCTCCAAGATTAAAAAGGCTTTATTTCTGCCGTAAACTAAAAGACCATACATTATTACAGGCTTTAACAAGAGTTAATAGACCATACAAACAGCATAAATATGGTTATGTGGTAGATTTTGCAGATATTAAGCAAAATTTTGAAGAAACTAATGAAGAATATCTTAGAGAATTAAGTAAATTTGATAATCTAACAGAAGATAACAGTAACTCTATAAGCACTTTTGCACAGATAATAGAAGATAAGCAGACTATTATTGATAAACTTCATGAAGTTAAGGAAGTTTTATTTCACTATACAACAGATAATCTGGAAACATTCTGCCAAGAAATATCTAATATTGAAAATAAAGATGATTTATTACAATTAAAAAGAGCATTAGAAGAAGCAAAAGACTTTTACAATATTGTTAGAACTTTTGGTGATGATGAATTAAAAGGATTATTTAAACAATTAGATATCCAAAATTTTAGACCATTGATACAGCTGATTAGTGATAAAATAAGCAATATCAATATGAAAGAATCATTTGAACATGCAGATGAAACAAGTGTTACTATTAATGAAGCTATGCAGTATATAGAATTTAGTTTCCGAAAATTAAGTGAAGATGAACTAAAAATCATAGCAGGCGGAATTGATTTAAAAGATAAATGGCAAAGAGTAATTAACAGCTTTACTGAAAATATTGACCAAAATGACCCAGAGTTTATGACTATAAAAGAAGCATTTATTGAAAGATTTAAAGATACAAATTTTCAAATTAAAAGTGTAAATGAATATAATGAACTTTCAAAATATATGGATAATGTAATTAATAAACTAAAAGAATTAAATAATGCAAATAGAACACTTGCACATAAATATAATGATGATGTAAAGTATGTTCGTATCCATAAAAGGATAAGAGAAGAAAACAAAAAAAGAAAAGACAATAAAGAAAATATAATACTTTCAGAAAAAGAAAGTGAAATATTAGACATTCTATATAAGATTAAGGAAAGTATAGATACTGATGTATCTAATAGGAATGATATTTTAAATAATGAAGGCTATTTTACACAGACAGTCACAACAGAAGTAACAAAAAAATTAAAAGATAATAATATTAATAATACTGGTAATGACAGAAAATTTATATGTAATAATATTATAAAAGAATATTTAAGCCAATATAATGAATATATAGGCAAATATTAAGGATAGTTAAATGGATATACAGGAAAAAACAAGGCAGTTAATAGATGATTTAAAAGCTGTTTGTAAAAATAAAGGGCTTGGCAATGATGGTAATGAATATAAAATTATAGTGCAGATTTTTTTATATAAGTTTTTATGTGATAAATTTGCCCATGCTGTTAAACAGATAAATGATAGATTAAAAAATGCTGATAAATGGGAATTAGAATATGAAAAAATGACTGATGAAGAACGGCAGGAAATTTTTGACTTGCTTGATGCTAATATCCCAAAATTAAAACCAGAACATTTAATAACATATTTATGGAATAACCAAACAGCAGGCGATTTTGATTTAATACTAGATAATACATTATTGGATATTGCAGAATTTAATAAAGATATTTTTTCAACTCAGACAGCAGATAAAACAGAAATTAAATTATTTGAAAAACTAACTGTATATGTAACAGATACAAACAGTAGAACAGAATTTGCAAGAGCCTTAATAGATAAATTAGTTAAATTTTCATTTGAAGAAACATTTAATAAAAAATATGATTTTTTTGCAAATATATTTGAATATTTAATAAAAGATTATAATACGGCTGGCGGCGGCACTTATGCAGAATATTATACTCCACATTCTATTGCAACTATTATATCAAGGCTCTTAGTAGATGATAATGCGGATTTAAAAAATATGGAATGTTATGACCCATCAGCAGGCACGGGAACACTTTTAATGGCATTAGCTCACCAAATAGGTGAAGATAAATGCACTATTTTTTCACAGGATATATCACAAAAAAGCCAAAGTATGCTAAAACTGAATTTAATACTAAATAATCTTGTTTCATCACTGGATAATATTATACAGGGTGATACATTAGTTTCTCCATACCATAAAAATATTAAGGGTGATGAACTTAAACAATTTGATTTTGTAGTTTCTAACCCGCCATTTAAAATGGATTTTTCAGAAACAAGAGAAATATTAGCTAATATGCCAACAAGATTTTGGGCAGGTGTGCCAAATGTATCTGAAAATAAAGAAAATATGGCCATATATACATGTTTTATTCAGCATGTTATAAATTCATTAAAAGATACTGGCAAAGGTGCAATAGTGGTGCCTATTAGTTTTATTACTGCAAGAAATAGTGTCGCAAGAAAAATTTTAGAGCACATAGTAAATAATAAAATAGTATATGGATGTGTTAGTATGCCTGAAAATGTATTTGCAAATACACAGACAAAAGTTTCAATCTTATTTTTTGATAAATCAAAGAAAACTGAAAAAGTAGTTCTAATTGATGCAACAAAATTAGGTATCGATATTAAGGATGGTAAGAAGAAAAAACATAAATTATTATATGAAGATATAGAGAATATTGTTGATACATTTCATAAAAAAAAGATAATAAAAGAATTTTCAGTTGCAGTAACTTATGATGAAATAAAAGAAAATAATTATTCACTTTCTGCTGGCCAGTATTTTGATGTTAATATAGAGCATATAGATATAACAGAAGAAGAATTTAATAATAAAATACAAAACCATATTAATAACTTAAACAATTTTTTTGCAGAAAATAAAAAGTTTGAAGAACAAATTTTTAAACAATTGGATACAATAAAGTATCAATAATATAAAAATATTTAATATATAGAGAATTACTATGAAAAAAATTATTTTAAATGATATAGCTATTGTCATAAATGATAGAATAGAAAGCAATAAAATAACTTTATCTCAATATGTTGATACCGATTCTATGTTACCAAATAAAAATGGAAAAACATTGCCTGTAACTTTACCAAGTAATGTTAGTTTGTATAAATTCCAAAAAAATGATATATTAATATCCAATATTAGACCATATTTAAAAAAGATATGGCTTGCATCTTACAATGGTGGATGCTCAACAGACATACTTGTATTCAGGGCTAAAGATAAAGACCTATTTCACTATCTATTTGCTGTATTACTACAAGATAGTTTTTATTCATATAATATGCTTGCTACTAAAGGCGTAAAAATGCCTAGAGGTATTGTTTCTCATATTTTAAAATTTCCTATTACTCATATAAATATAAACCATAAAATTAATATTGGACTTTTTATTTTAAATATAGATAATTTATTATCAATAAACAAAAACATTAATTATGAGTTGGAACAATTAGCAAAAACATTGTATAATTATTGGTTTGTTCAGTTTGATTTTCCAGATGAAAATGGCAGACCATATAAATCTTCTGGCGGAAAAATGGTATGGAATGAAGAACTAAAAAAAGAAATACCTGAAGGCTGGGAAGTAAAATATATAAAAGATATTGCAAAAACAACTGCAAAAAATATTATTCCTACTGATAATGTTTTATATAAATATTATAGTTTACCAAGTGTATCAAAAAATAAATCATATATAGAAGAATATGGGAACAATATATTAAGTTCAAAATATATTATAAATCATAATTGTATTTTAGTAAATAAACTCAATCCATTAGATAGTAGAGTTATTTTTATACCAAATGAAGACAATCAAATATGTTCAACTGAATTTATTGTCCTACAGCAAGAAAATAATTTTTTAAGAAGTTATATTTATTCTACACTGTGTTCAGAACATTTTAAAATATATTGTAAGCAACGAATTTCTGGTGCAATACACAAAAGAGTTGCACCACAGCTTGTTTATAATTACAAAATACCATATAATGAAAGCATTGTTAATAAGTATGGAAATATTATTTATAATATTTTATTTAAAATAAATAATGCGATACAAGAAAATAGAGAACTCACTTCTTTACGAGATTTCTTGCTACCGCTATTAATGAATGGTCAAGCAGTGATAGAGGAATAAGATTTATATGAATAACCAGTATACAGAAGATTTACTTGACAGACAAAGGACAATCAGCAAATGGACAGAACGCTTTATAAAAAATGGTAATCATTTAGTCTTAGCTGTCCATGCAGAATGGGGAATGGGGAAAACATTTTTTGCTAAAAAATGGCATGAATATTTAAAAAAATTAAACTATCCAGTTTGTTATATTGATGCATTTGAAAATGATTTTATTGATGACCCATTTAAAGTTATTACTTTTAGTATTATTAATCAATTAAAAGAAAACAAAGATATAAAAGACAAACTTGATGAAGAAATACAAGATTTTGAAAATGAAGGTAAAAACTATTTATGGGAAGCAGCAAAATTAACAGGTAAACATACAATACAATCTTTATTATCGCTAATACCATTAATTAAAGCAGATAAAACAGCTGATGAACTTGTAAAAATGTATAAAGAAGAAGTATATAAAGACCCTTATGCTGAAGAAGATTCTTATAAAATACATGTTAAGAATTTTAAAGAAAAATTAGCAAAGCTAGTTTATGATAACAAACCACTTGTTATTATGGTTGATGAACTTGATAGATGTAAACCAAATTTTGCTATTGAATTACTTGAGAAATTAAAACATTTATATGATGTAGATAATGTTATATTTATTCTTTTTATAAATGAAAATGAGCTGGCAAATATTGTAAGGGGATATTATGGCTCAGAACTTAATGGGCATGAATATTTAAGAAAATTTATAGATATTAGAGCAGAGTTACCAGAATTAAACCAAGAAACAGCAAGAAAGTTTATTATGAATCACTCAAATTTATTAAAAGATAATTTTCAATATATTGATACTCCTATTGACTGCATTGAAGAATTAATTACACTTTTTAATTTTTCATTAAGGGATATATTACAATTAATTAATTTAGCAAAATATTATAATTATAAAAATGATGCTAATTTATTTCTTTATATTGCTATTTTAAAAGGTTTCCAAATGAAAGATAGGGATATATATAATAAATTAATTACAATGCAAAATGTAGATTTTTCTATATATGATGAAATAGTAAAAAAAGATTGTAAAAATGTAGAATATTCTGTTTTATATAAATTTAAATCATACTATGAAAAAGTATTGGCAGAAATAAATTCTAATATGGATTATGGACAAAAACACTCAAATTATGAACAAGATTATAATTATCAGAAATATGGAACATATGAAGAAGATTATAAATATGTTCTTTCTGTTTTAAATATGATTTAATATTATATATTGTATAAAATTATATTATCAAAAACACAACAGGGGAGCATCTGCTCCCCATATTATTACATATTCATTTTACAGCCAATGCCCTGTTATGCTGTTTAAAAAATCTAAAAAATCGCATTTAAAATTTATAGTTGAGTTTTGGTGTATTCTATATGCCTGTCTTATATTATCAAGAGTTATTTCAAAAGGAATATCACCTTTTTCATAATTTTTAAAAATATCTATATTTTCTTTTATAAGTGGTATATATTCACTTGATTTTAAAGGCATATTAAAATGACCTTTTATATTTAGTATTTGCTGCCAAGTATTAATAATATTATCATCTAAATGCATTACTAAAAAATCTTCAAAATTATATGTAGTAAATAAAAAATCTGGAATATTATTATCTTTTCTAGCATATTCTATACCATTATT